>JAFOGE010000131.1 GCA_017386965.1 Clostridia bacterium | reverse complement strand
CTGCTTTCCTCTCCAGTCACCGGGAATGCCGCGCGAGCCGTGCACGCGGGACTCGATGCAGAAGATATCGCCAAGCTCTCCGGATTCGTAAAGCTGCTTGGCCATCAGGAAATCACTGTCCCAGCGACGGTTCTGATGTACGGAGAACACCTTTCCCGTTTCCTTTGAGCAGGCAATCATCTCGGCAAGCTCGGCGCTATTCATAGCAACCGGCTTTTCGGAGATCACATTTTTTCCGGCCCGCATTGCCTGAACGGACAGAGGGAGATGACTGTCGTTCGGGACCGCTACGGTGACGATCTCAACGGTAGGATCTGCCAGAAGATCCTCATAGGAGTTATATACGTGAATGCCCTTCTCCAGAGCCATATTGCGTCTGCTTTCTTTAATATCCCAAATGCCGGCCAGCTCGACCACGTCACTGGACTGCATTTTTCTCTCATGCCAGCCGCCCATGCCGCCGTAACCGACGATTGCAACCTTCTTTTTGTTCATAACCTTTGTCACTCCAATTCTTTAAGAGGTTTTACACCTTATAGTATAAAACAAAACTCTAATAATTTCAAGATACAGTTTGCGTTTTTTTAGACAAATATTGCTGCTTTTATCTTTTTTTTCGGTTTTAGAAGAAAAATATTGCAAACCTATTGCCAGATTTCAAAAAATGCGATATAATATTGAAGTATACGCAAATCCCCGAAGAAAAGGACGGTTCAAACAACGTGCAATCATCCGACAGACAAAATCACATCCGCAATTTTTCCATCATTGCGCATATCGACCACGGAAAGTCAACCCTGGCCGACCGTATTCTGGAAAGTACGCAAACGGTATCCTCCCGTGAGATGGAAAATCAGCTTCTGGATAACATGGATCTGGAGCGGGAACGCGGCATTACAATTAAGGCCCGCGCCGTAAAGCTGAACTACCTTGCAAAGGACGGCGAGCTTTACACCTTCAATCTCATTGATACGCCCGGACACGTGGATTTTAACTATGAGGTTTCCCGTTCGCTCAACGCCTGCGACGGCGCACTTCTGGTCGTCGATGCCACACAGGGCATTGAGGCGCAGACATTGGCCAACGCCTATCTCGCGGTGGACGCGAATCTTGAGATCATTCCCGTCATCAACAAGATCGACCTTCCCTCGGCGGACATTGACAAATGCCGCATGGAGATTGAGGATATCATTGGCATCCCCGCAGAGGAATGCCCCGCGATTTCGGCAAAAACCGGACTGAACATTGAGGACGTTCTGGAGGCCGTTGTGCGCGACATCCCTGCTCCCGTCGGTGACGAGAACGCTCCCTTGAAGGCGCTGATCTTTGACTCCTACTACGACAGCTATCTCGGCGTCGTGGTCAACGTCCGCATCATCGACGGCTCCGTCAAGTGTGGTGACCGCATCCAGCTGATGAGCACCGGTGCCGTATTTGACGTTGTGGACGTCGGTACGATGGAGCCCTTCGGCCTGTGCAAGGGCGATTGCCTGCGCTCCGGCGACGTTGGCTATATCACCGCCTCCATCAAAAGCGTCAGCGATACGCGCGTGGGTGACACGGTCACCCTTGTAAGCAATCCGACCGAAGCCCCCCTTCCCGGCTTTAAGGCGGTGCAGCCCATGGTTTATGCGGGTATTTACCCGGCAGACGGTGCCCGCTACGGCGATCTGCGCGATGCTCTTGAAAAGCTTCAGCTCAACGACGCGGCCCTGATCTTCGAGCCCGAAACCTCGATTGCACTCGGCTTCGGCTTCCGTTGCGGATTCCTGGGGCTGCTTCATATGGAAATCATTGAGGAACGCCTGGAGCGGGAGTTCAATCTGGATCTGATCACCACTGCCCCCAGCGTTATCTATCAAGTCAAGCTCAAGGGCGGCGAAACCGTCCGCATTGACAACCCCTCCAATTACCCTTCCCCGGACGCCATTGAGGTCGCATACGAGCCTTTGGTAAAGGCAAATATCATCACGCCCGTGGATTACGTCGGCGGACTGATGGACCTCTGCCAGACAAGGCGCGGTGTATTCATTGATATGAAGTATCTCGATCCCACCCGCGTCGAGCTGCACTATGATCTTCCCTTGAATGAGATCATCTATGACTTCTTTGATGCACTCAAGAGCCGCTCCAGAGGATACGCCTCCCTGGACTATGAAATGAAGGGCTATGAACCGAGCAAATTGGTCAAGCTGGACTTCCTGCTCAACGGAGAACAGGTCGATGCTCTCTCCTTTATCGTTCATGAGGAAAAGGCTTACGGTCGCGCCCGTAAGATCGCAGAAAAGCTCAAGGATAACATTCCGCGTCAGCTCTTTGAGGTGCCGATCCAGGCAGCGATCGGAACCAAGGTCATCGCCAGAGAAACCGTCAAGGCCATGCGCAAGGACGTGCTTGCAAAGTGCTACGGCGGCGACATTACCCGAAAGAAGAAGCTTCTGGAAAAGCAGAAGGAAGGAAAAAAGAAGATGCGCCAGCTGGGATCCGTTCAGGTGTCCCCAGAGGCCTTTATGGCCGTCCTCAAGCTGGACGACGATCAATAAATTGGCAAAAAGAACACTCTCCGGAGAAAAAATTCTCTCCCGGGAGTGTTCTTTTTCGGCAAAATAACAGAATGAAGCCTTCGAAATACTCTGCTTTTTGTCTATTTATGTCTATTGATTTTTGCCTTGGTTTATTATATAATAAATGTATGTTAATATTTGACTGTTAGATCTTCATTTCCCAGCAGCACAGGAGGAGCATCACCATGCAGCTTTTGGAGCAAACGATTTGTAAAGAAGGTAAGATCCTCGACGGCGACATCCTGAAGGTGGACGGATTTCTCAACCATCGCATGGATGTGGATTTGTTGTGCAAGCTTGGAGAAGAGTTCTATCGGTTATTCGCGGATTGCGGTGTGAACAAGATCCTTACCATTGAGGCCAGTGGTATCGGTATCGCTTGTCTTACAGCGCAATTTTTTCATTGTCCCGTGCTGTTTGCCAAAAAAAGCAAGAGCAGCAACGTTGGAAGCGACCTCTTGGTTTCCCGCTTGCATTCCTATACGCACAACAGCGACCTTGACGTGATCGTTTCCAAGCAGTATCTGAACGAAAACGACCGCGTGTTGATCATTGACGACTTTCTCGCAAACGGCTCTGCTCTGAACGCACTGATCGATCTCTGCGGACAAGCCGGTGCGACCGTGGTCGGCGCAGGCGTTGCCATCGAAAAGGCTTATCAAGGAGGCGGCGACCTGATCCGCTCCATGGGTGTGCGCGTGGAGGCGCTCGCCAGCGTTGCCTCGATGAGCGTGACAGAGGGCATCCGCTTCTGCTGATCCCCTTCCCATCGATTTATTGGAGCCCCCTGCTCCCGTAAATAAAAAACTTTTTAGGAGGAACATCATCATGTTCAAAAAACTTCTCTCTCTCGCTCTGGTACTGATCATGGTCCTTGCTCTGGGTGCCGGCCTTGCTTCCTGCAAGAAAGACCCCGACGCAGAGGCTACCCTGACCGAGTCCCCCCTCCCTGCAGTAGAACTGCAGAAGGACTTTGATATCCCCTCGGATTTCAAGGTTGGCTTCATCCTTCTCCACGACGAGCTCTCCACCTATGACCTCAACTTCATCAACGCAGTCAACAACGTAAAGACCGTTCTTGGTCTGACGGACGAGCAGGTCATCTTCAAGAAGAACATTCCCGAGTCCAACGACTGCTACGAGGCAGCAGCAGACCTCGTGGATGCAGGCTGCAAGGTCATCTTTGCAGACTCCTTCGGTCACGAGTCCTACATGATCAAGGCAGCAAAGGAATTCACCAACGTTCAATTCTGCCACGCAACCGGTACCATGGCTCACACTGAGAACCTTGCCAACTTCCACAACGCATTTGCTCCCATCTACGAGGGCAGATACCTTGCAGGCGTTGCAGCAGGTCTGAAGCTGAACGAAATGATCGCCGAGGGCAAGATCACCGCTGACAAGGCAAAGATGGGCTACGTTGGTGCATTCACCTACGCTGAGGTTATCTCCGGCTACACCTCCTTCTATCTTGGCGCAAAGTCCGTTTGCCCCACCGTTACCATGGACGTTCAGTTCACCGGTAGCTGGTATGATGAGATCAAGGAAAAGAACGCCGCTAACGCTCTGATGGATAACGGCTGCGTACTGATCAGCCAGCACGCAGACTCCATGGGCGCTCCCTCCGCTTGCGAGGAGAGAAACGTTCCCAACGTTTCCTACAACGGAAGCACCGCAGACGCCTGCCCCAACACCTTCATCGTTTCTTCCAAGATCGACTGGTCTCCTTACTTCCTCTACATGATCAAGAGCGTATGCCAGGGCACTGCAATCGTTGACGACTGGTGCGGCGAGGCTCACGAGGGCTCCGTTGTTCTGACCGGTATCAACGAGAAGGCTGCTGCAGAGGGCACTCTCGCAAAGCTCAAGGAGGTTGCAGGCAAGCTCCAGAACGGCGAGATCCACGTCTTTGACACCGCTACCTTCACCGTTGGCGGCCAGACCCTGACCTCTTATCTGGCTGACGTTAACACCGATGCTGCTTACACCCCCGACACCGAGGTAATCGCTGACGGATACTTCCACGAGTCCGAGTTCCGCTCCGCTCCCTACTTCGATATCCGCATCGACGGCATCACCCTGCTCAACGCAGAGTACTAATTGTTCTTCCTACAAGACGGGCGGAGTCCTACTCCGCCTCGTCTTGGTTTTTCGGCCCTAACAAGGTTTGAACAGACCGTCCGATCCGCTATGCCTCGGACGGTTTCTTCAAGCTTTGTTTCTCACACTACTTTTGGAGGTAACGGCGTGAACAAAACAGTTGCACTGGAAATGAAACAGGTTTCCAAATATTTCGGCTCCCTTGCCGCAAACAGAAAGGTCGATCTCACCGTGTATCGCGGCGAGATCCTTGCCATTCTCGGCGAAAACGGATGCGGAAAAACGACCCTGATGAATATGATCGCGGGAATCTATTTCCCGGACGAGGGACAGATCCTGGTAGACGGACAGGAAGTGGTGATCCGTTCTCCGAAGGACGCCTTCCGCCATAAGATCGGCATGATCCATCAGCACTTTAAGCTGGTCGATCTTTTTTCTGCTGCAGAAAACATCGTTCTCGGCATCAACGACGGCGAGCGCTACAACCTCAAGGAGGTCAACGCCCGCGTTCAGGAGATCGCCGAACGCTACGGCTTCCATATTGACCCGAAGAAGAAGATCCACGAAATGTCGGTCTCCGAAAAGCAGACCGTGGAAATCATCAAGGTGCTGTATCGCGGAGCGGATATTCTCATTCTGGACGAGCCTACCGCCGTTCTGACCCCCCAGGAAACCGAAAAGCTCTTTGCCATTCTCAAAAGAATGCGCGACGACGGAAAATCCATCCTCATCATCACGCATAAGCTGCACGAGGTCCTTTCCCTCTCCAACCGCGTTGCCGTTCTCCGCAAGGGTGAGCATATTGCCACGGTGGAAACCGCAAGCACCAATCCCGCAGAGCTGACGGAAATGATGGTTGGACAGAAGGTATCCCTCAACATCAACCGTCCCGAGCCCGAAAATACGCAGGACCGTCTTCTCGTTTCCGACCTTTCCTTGGTCAACGCAGACGGCATCAAGGTTTTGGATGACATCTGCTTCACCGCGCGCTCCGGCGAAATTCTCGGCATTGCCGGAATTGCGGGAAGCGGACAGCGCGAGCTGCTCGAAACCATCGCCGGCCTGCAGCACCCTGCCGGCGGAAGGATCCTCTACCATAATCCTAAGACCAATAAGGAGGAAGACCTGCGCGACAAAACGCCGATGCAGATCCGCGAGCTTGGCGTGCGTCTTTCCTTCGTTCCCGAGGACCGCCTTGGAATGGGCTTGGTCGCCAATATGGACATTGTGGACAACATGATGCTCAGAAGCTATAAGCGCGGACATTCCCTCTTCGTTGATCGCAAAAAGCCGAAGGATCTGGCCGACCGCATCATTCGGGAATTACAGATCTCCACCCCCGGCACAGCAACCCCCGTCCGCCGTCTTTCGGGCGGAAACGTCCAAAAGGTTTTGGTTGGACGTGAGATCGCCGCAGCGCCCACCGTTCTGATGGCGGCCTACCCCGTCCGCGGCTTGGACGTCAACTCCTCCTACACCATCTACAATCTTCTCACCGCGCAAAAGCAGCAGGGCGTGGCCGTGATCTTCGTGGGAGAGGACCTTGACGTTTTGGTAGAGCTTTGCGACCGCATTATGGTCATAGCCAACGGCCGGGTGAGCGGTATTGTCGATGGCCGTACCACAACGAAGGAAGAGATCGGCGTTCTGATGACACAGACCAGGGCCGAAATCGAATCACAAAAGGAAAAGGAGGGATCTGACCGTGCAGAAGCATGAAAAGCATACCCGCGACCCGCGCTTTCACGTTGTCAAGCGGGCAGGCATGTCCCGCGGGAAGGCCTTGCTGATCCGCTTTTTAGCGATCCTTGCGGCTCTCTTGCTTTGCTCCGTTCTCTCCACACTCCTGATCGGGGCCAACCCCTTGAAGTTCATCTCCACACTCTTTAGCGGCTCGCTCGGATCCAGCCGACGCATTTGGAAATTCGCTAAGGATTCCGCCGTTCTGCTTTGTATTTCGCTTGCCGTTACTCCCGCCTTCCGCATGCGTTTTTGGAATTTGGGCGGCGAGGGACAGGTTCTGGTAGGTGCGCTCGCATCGATCGCCTGCGCCTACTACCTGCGCGACAGCATTCCCAACGCTCTTTTGCTTCTGATCATGCTTGTAGCGGCTGTTCTTGCCGGTGCATTCTGGGGGCTCTTCCCTGCGATCTGCAAGGCAAAATGGGGAACGAATGAATCGCTCTTCACTTTGATGATGAACTACGTAGCGACCTACCTCGTGGCCTTTGCCCTGATGGAGTGGACCAAGGCAGACGGCTCCAGCACGCTTGGCGAGGTTGCCTTTGGACATCTGCCAAGGCTCTACAACGAGTATCTCCTCTTGATCCTCGTGGTGCTTGCTCTGACCGTCCTGGTTTACATTTACCTTAACTACACGAAGCAAGGATATGAGATCTCCGTCGTCGGCGAGAGCGAGAAGACCGCTCGCTATATCGGCATCAACGTTGGACGCGTGATTACGCGCACCGTGCTGGTTTCCGGAGCGATCTGCGGTCTTGCAGGCTTCCTCATCGTTGCGGCGCTCGACCATTCGATCACCACGGCAACCGTCGGCGGTCTTGGCTTTACCGCCATTATGGTTTCCTGGCTTGCCAAATTCAATCCCCTGATCATGGTCGGCACATCCGCGCTGATCATCTTCCTGCAGCAGGGCGGCGCGGAGATGTCCACCATCTTCAACGTCAGCTCCGCCTTCCCCAACATTGTCGTTGGAATCATTCTGTTCTTTATCATCGGATGTGAGTTCTTCATCCATTATCAGATCAAATCCCGTGTATCGCACAAGAAAGGAGGCGTCGGCAAATGAACGGCTGGATCAATTATCTCTTTAACGCGATCGCACTTGGCATGACCTTTCTTTACGGCTCGGTTGGAGAGATCCTGACCGAAAAGGCAGGACACCTCAACCTTGGCATTCCGGGCATTATGTGTATGGGTGGCGCCGGAGGATGCATTGCCCTTCAGCTGATGTACCGATCGGGGATCCCCCCGATGCTGATCGTGATCATCTCGATCCTCGCAGCCTTCCTCAGCGGAGTCCTGATGGGAGCGATCTATAGCTTCCTGACCGTTACGCTGCACGCCAATCAAAACGTGACCGGTCTTGCCATGACGACCTTCGGTGTGGGTATGATGAAATTCATCATTTCCAAGATCCGTCCCTTGCAGTACATGTATGCCTTGAACTATTTCCGTTTTCCCTTTGCAGATAGAACGGACTCTCTTAAATACTGGGGTGTCATGGTCTATCTCGCAGTCGTCGTTGCGATCGTTGCATCCCTTGTGCTGAGTCGCACACGCGTTGGTCTGCATCTGCGTGCAGTCGGTGAAAACCCTGCAACGGCAGACGCGGTCGGCATCAACGTGACGGCTTACAAATACGGAGCAACCTGCATCGGAAGCGGCATTGCCGCGCTTGGCGGATTGTTCTATATCATGGACTATTCCGGTTCCCCCGAGGCCTACCTGAACATTGAGCCCTTCGGCTGGCTTGCCATCGCGCTCGTCATCTTTGCACTCTGGCGTCCCTATCTCAGCTTTTTCGGGTCGATGATCTTCGGTGCGCTCTTTGTAGCAGGCTCCTTCATTCCCGGACTTTTGGGACTGACGCTCCCCATGAGCGCAACCCCTCTTCTGGAAATGCTCCCCTACGTGGTCACGATCCTCGTCCTGATCATCACGAGCATTCGCAAGAAGCGTGAGAACCAACCTCCTGCCTCCCTCGGACAGTCCTACTTCCGCGAGGAGCGCTGAACCGTCAACTGCAAAACACCGTGGGGGAACTTGTCAAAAGCTCCCCCACGTTCTTCAGGAATAGTATTGCAGGATCCCCTCGTAGAT
>JAFOGE010000130.1 GCA_017386965.1 Clostridia bacterium | reverse complement strand
GCCGTCCTCACCCTTGATGGGGTATTTGATGTGCCAGAAGTGGCCGGGTTGATCCTTGTATTCGACCTCCGCGTCGGAAAGCGCAGTAAGGCAGCGCGGACACCAGTTGATGATGCGGTAGCCGCGGTAGATCAGTCCCTTTTCGTAGAGGCTGACAAAGACCTCGCGTACGGCGCGGGAGCAGCCCTCGTCAAAGGTGAAGCGCTGACGGGTCCAGTCGCAGGATGCACCCAGCTTTTTGAGCTGACCCGTGATGCGAGCCTCGTATTTATCCTTCCACTGCCAAACTCTCTCGAGGAACTTTTCGCGTCCGAGATCGTAGCGGGAGAGGCCCTCCTCCACGCGCAGTCTTTCCTCCACCTTGATCTGGGTGGCAATGCCGGCGTGGTCGGTGCCGGGGATCCAGAGGGTGTTAAAGCCCTTCATTCGCTTATAGCGCACGAGAATGTCCTGGAGGGTTTCGTCCAGGGCGTGTCCCATGTGCAGCTGTCCCGTAACGTTGGGGGGCGGAATCACGACCGAGAAATGCTCGGCATCGTTCTTTACGTCGGGGGTAAAGTAGCCCTTGTCGCACCACTCGCGGTAGATGCGGTCCTCAAACTCGCCCGGGGCGTAGGTTTTCGGCAGCTCGTTGTACTGATTCATAGAAGAACCTCCTGCATATATGTAACGTTTTTCTTTTTTTCGGAAGGAGAGGGAAGGGAATAGAGGGATTGCATCCCGGAATAAAAAAAGACTTCCCCGCCCGATCAGGACGTGGAAGCACGCGGTACCACCTGATTTCGCGCAAGGAACCCCTTGCGCGCACTCTGATTCTGTAACGGAAGAACCCGTCGCGGACTACTGTGGAATGGGATCCCTTCATCCGCGCCGCTCCAAAGCGACTTCAGCCCTTTCTGCCGAGAACTTGCACCAACCGTTCTCTCTCTGCAGGCCGAGGATAGGCTTACTCCTCTTTTTCCCAGCGTTTTCAACCCAGTATAGCACAGAAAAACGGGATTGTCAAGCCTTTTTTTCGGAAGGGATTGCAAATCACTGTTTTTTGTGCTATGATAGAGGAAGGAAAAACGATGATCCAAAGGAGTTGAACATATGGATTACAGGATGGAGCAGGACTCAATGGGGATGATTCCCGTTGAGAAGGACAAATACTGGGGCGCGCAGACCGAGCGAAGCCGACAGCATTTTCCCATTGGAGTGGGGAGAGAGCCTATGCCGCAGGAGATCATCCGCGCCTTTGCGCTGCTCAAAAAGGCGGCGGCCTTGGCGAACGGACGTCTGGCTCCCGATCGCATGACCGAGGAGAAGCTGCGTGTGATCTGCGCCGTATGCGACGAGATTCTGGAGGGAAAGCTGGACGGGCATTTTCCTCTGGTTGTATGGCAGACGGGGTCGGGCACCCAGACCAATATGAACGTCAACGAGGTCATTGCCAATCGCGGAAACGAGATCGCCGGCAAGAAGCTTTTGCACCCCAATGACGACGTAAATATGTCCCAATCCTCCAATGACACCTTCCCAACGGCCATGCACACGGCGGCATTCCTCTCCATTCGGAGGGAGGTCATGCCTGCGTTGGAGGAGATGATCTCTGAGCTTTTGCGGTTGGAATCTGAGAATCGGGATGTGATCAAGAGCGGACGCACGCATCTGCAGGACGCGGTACCGCTTCGCTTCTCGCAGGAGATTTCGGGATGGCGTGCCTCCCTGGAGAGGGATCTTTCCATGATTCGTCTTGCCTCGGACGGACTTCGCGCGCTTGCGCTTGGGGGAACAGCCGTAGGAACGGGCCTGAATGCGCCCGAGGGCTTTGACCGTCTGTCTGCCGAGGAGCTTGGAAGGCTTTGCGGCGAGAAATTCTATACGGCCGAGAACAAATTTGAGGCGCTCTCCTCCAAGAACGAGTTTGTATTCTCTCACGGTGCGCTCAAGGCGTTGGCGTCGGATCTCTGGAAGATTGCAAACGATGTCCGTTGGCTGGCGTCGGGACCGAGGAACGGACTTGGAGAGATCCGCATTCCCGAGAACGAGCCGGGCTCCTCGATCATGCCGGGAAAGGTGAATCCCACGCAATGCGAGGCGGTGACGATGGTTGCTGCGCAGGTGATGGGAAATGACGTTACGGTTGGTCTTGCGGCATCGCAGGGCAACTTCCAGCTCAACGTTTTCATGCCTGTGTGTGCATACAACTTTTTGCAATCTGCCCGATTGCTTTCCGAGGTTTTGCGTTCCTTCCGTATGTATTGTGTGGCAGGGATCCGAGCGGACAGGGAGCGGATGCGGGAGAATCTGGAGCGATCGCTCATGCTGGTTACCGCGCTCAATCCGCATATAGGATACGAAAACGCTGCACGCACGGCAAAAATGGCTTATGAGGAGGGAATTACTCTACGCGAGGCGTGCTTAAAGCTTGGCTTTTTGACCGAGGCAGAGCTGGACGAGATTTTAAGACCGGAGAAGATGGTGTAAGGCGCGCGAAGCGTGCTTCGCGCGCAATGAAATCCGTCTGCGACGGATGATATCCACCTGCGGTGGATGATATCGCTTCGCGATGAAATCCTGCTCCGCAGGATGAAGGGTTGTAGCTTTTGGTCGCGTTTCGCGACACGAAGCGGCTACGCACCGCGCGTGAGCACGTTTTCACAGAACAAAACGGCTACGTGACGTGCGTGAGCACGCGAAAGCCCCGCCGCCAGGCGGCGCCCATCCAAGGCGCGTAGCCTTGGTCGCCGTCCGCAGACGGCGAAATAGCCTTGGGCGTTTCTCT
>JAFOGE010000129.1 GCA_017386965.1 Clostridia bacterium | reverse complement strand
GTAGAGCGATCAAGCTGCACCCGCTGGTCTGCCCCGCGTTCAATGCGGACTTCGACGGCGACCAGATGCCGGTTCACGTTCCGCTTTCCGCCGAGGCACAGGCCGAGGCACGCTTCCTCATGCTTTCTGCAAACAACCTGCTCAAGCCCATGGACGGTAAGGCCGTTACGGTGCCTTCGCAGGATATGATCCTCGGTTCTTACTATCTGACGATGGAGAAGGACGGAGAGCCCGGTGAGGGCGGATGCTTCCGCGATTTCAACGAGGCAATGTGCGCATATCGCAACGGACTGCTTGGCCTGCATGCCAAGATCCGCGTGCGCGTATTCAAGGAGATCGACGGCGAGATGAAGTCCGACGTGATCCAGACCACGCTGGGCCGCTTGATCTACAATGATCCGCTGCCCCAGAACCTTGGATTTGTGGACAGAAGCAAGCCCGAGAACCTCTTCAAGCTCGAGGTTGAGTTTGTGATCAAGAAGAAGCAGCTGGGACAGATCATCGACCGCTGCATCCGCAACAACGGCCCTGCCGTTTGCGCGAAGATGCTGGACGACATCAAGGCGATGGGCTACCAGTATTCCACCAGAGCATCCTTCTCGATTTCGGTCTATGACATGACCATCCCGAAGGAAAAGCCCGCGCTGATCGAGGCCGCACAGAAGCAGGTGGATGTGCTGAACGAATACTACAAGATGGGTATGTTCTCCAACGAGGAGCGCTACAATGCCGTGATCAAGCTCTGGGATAAGACCACGAACAGCGTGACCGCCGCATTGCAGGATTGCTTCAGCCAGTTCAACCCGATCAAGATCATGTCGGATTCGGGAGCCCGCGGATCCATCGCACAGATGCGTCAGCTGGCAGGTATGCGCGGACTGATGTTCGCAACCAACGGACGTACCATCGAGATCCCGATTAAGTCCAACTTCCGCGAGGGTCTGAACATCCTGGAGTACTTCATGGGTGCAAAGGGATCGCGTAAGTCCCTGTCGGATACCGCTCTGCGTACCGCAGACTCCGGCTACCTGACGCGCCGTCTGGTTGACGTTTCGCAGGATGTGATCGTCCGCGAGGTCAAGTGTGACACGACGAAGGGTGCATGGGTCAACGATATTATTGACGAGAAGGATAAGAACGTACTGGAGCCTTTGGCTGACCGTATCATCGGCAGATTCACCATGGGCCCGATCCTCCATCCCGTAACGGGAGAGGTCATCCTCGAGGACGATCAGATGATCACCGAGGAGGTCGTGGAGCAGATCGAGGCAGCGGGCATCCACAGCGTTCACATCCGTACCGTAATCCAGTGCCATGCAAAGCACGGTATCTGCGCACACTGCTATGGCGCAGACCTTGCAAACGGCAAGCTGGTCAACGTCGGTGAGGCCGTCGGTATCATTGCCGCACAGTCCATCGGTGAGCCGGGTACACAGCTGACCATGCGTACCTTCCACTCGGGCGGTGTCGCAGGATCGGATATTACCCAGGGTCTGCCCCGTGTCGAGGAGCTTTTCGAGGCACGTCAGCCCAAGAAGTCGGCCATCATGAGCGAGGTACGCGGAAGCGCGCACATCGGCATGGCCGAGAATTCCAACACGCACGTGATCACCGTCCGTCCCGATGCCGAGCAGCCCGAGGGCGTTGTGGCAGAGGTGAAGGAATACCAGATCCCCTACGGCACCAAGCTGACCATCATCGAGGGCCAGCATCTGGAGGTCGGCGAGGCTATGACCGAGGGTAACAAGGCACCCGCAGACATTATGCGGATCCTGGGACTTGACGCGGTCTATGAGTACCTCATCAAGGAGATCCAGAAGGTGTACCGTTCGCAGTCCTGTAACGTCAACGACAAGCACGTTGAGATCATTGCGCGCCAGATGACCAGAAAGATGCGCATTGAGGAAAGCGGTGACACCGAGCTTCTCGTCGGCTCCGTTGTGGATATGATGGAGCTGGAGGAGGCCAACAATGCAGTCGATGCAAGAGTGGCGGCAGGCGAGAGCGGATTGGCTCACGCTACGGCAAGCACGGTGCTTCTGGGTATCACCAAGGCATCCCTGCAGACCGAGTCCTTCCTGTCGGCCGCATCCTTCCAGGAAACCACCAAGGTGCTTACCGAGGCGGCGATCCGCGGTAAGGTGGACCGTCTGCTCGGCCTGAAGGAGAACGTCATCATCGGTAAGCTGATCCCTGCCGGAACGGGTATGGATTGCTACAAGGGTGTTGGTGTTCGCCAGGTAGAGCCTGCTGAGGAGATCGTTGCAGAGGAAGAAACCGAAGCGGTTTAATTCCAATCTGAAACAGAATAAAAAAGAACCCCGCGTCAGCAAGGACGCCGATCCGGAAGGGAAACCTGATCCGAAAAGGCGGAAAATGCAGACACGGGGTTCTTTTTTTGCGCGCTTTCGCATATATAGATAGATGAAACGTCTTTTGCGGAGGGAAAGGAAATGCTGATCGGAGGCTTTACAAGATTGCGTGCGGAGGAATACGAGCCGCTTTTTTCACGGATCGGGAAGGGATGGATGCTCATTGGGGCAACGGACGGAGAGCGTGCAAACATCATGACGGCATCCTGGGGAGGATTTGGATATGTCTGGAACAAGCCGGTCGCGATGTGCTTCATTCGACCGGAGCGGTACACCTGTCCCTTGGCCGAGGCGGGGGAGCGTCTTTCGATCTCCTTTCTGGATGAGGGGTATCGGGAGGCATTGATCTTTTGCGGAAGGCATAGCGGACGTGAGGGCGATAAGTTTGCGGGTGCGGGACTGCATTGTGTCTGGCGGGAGGGGACGCCCTATCCGGCAGAGGCCAGCAGCGTTTTGCTATGCCGAAAGCTGTATGCGGGAGATCTGTTGCGGGAGGGCTTTTCGGATGCCGCTCTGCTCGAGGCACATTACGGGGAAGGGAATCTGCACCGCTTGTTCCTTTGCGAGATCGAGGAGGTGCTGGTTCGATGCGCCTCGGCGGAGAGAAGCTCTTAACATCGAATGAAAAAGCACCCCTGCGCCTTCGCGTGCTCTGAAAAAGAGAACGTCGGAAAGACGCACGGGTGCTTTTTTGATGGATCAAAGCTGCTCTGCTTCCTGCAAAAGCAATTCCAGAGCGCGCAGGATTACGGCCTCACGGATCTCCCGGCGTGTTGCGCCGGACGGCGCGGAAAAGCGCTCGGCGAAGCAAGCGCGTGGGGAGGCGATGCCGATGTAAACGGTGCCAACGGGATCCCGATCGGTTCCACCTCCGGGGCCGGAATAGCCGGTGGCCGATACGGCAAGGCAGGCTCCCGTCCGCTCGCGAATCCCCTCTGCCATGGCCTTGGCGCAGGGCGCACTGACCTCGGTATGCTGCTCGAGGATCTCTCTCGGAACACCGAGAAGCGATTCCTTCAGGGCGTTCGTATAGGTTACGGCACCGCCCAAAAATACGGCGGAGCTTCCGGGTAGCTCGGTGAGCGCCTTTGCAATGCCGCCGCCCGTGCAGGATTCGGCAGTTGCAAGCGTTTTCCCTGCGCAAAGCAGAGCTTGGCAGAGGGCGCGGATCTGTTCTTCGCAATGCGTCATGGGGTACCTCCGAAAATCAAATAGCGGTCAAAAAGAGGGGGGGAAGCCGACGTTTGCTTCCCCCTTCTTGGTGTTTCCCCGAAGGGGATCAGTTCTGCGTGGTGACGTGTACGTCGAGCTGGTTGAAGGGGACCTCGATCTTCTCGGCCTCAAAGCGATCGTTAATGCTCTTGAGCAGGTCGAAGTTCACGGTCCAGTAATTCTCGGCCTTGGTCCAAACGCGGAGCGTGAAGTCCAGGGAGCTTTCGTTCTGCTTGCAAAGACGCGCAAAGGGTTCGGGATCGTCGAACACGAGCTCATGCTTTGCGGCTTCCTCCAGCAGGATGGCATTGACACGGCTGACGTCGGTCCCGTAGGCTGCGCTGAAGGTGAAATCCACGCGACGGGTGTCGTAGGCCGACACGTTGATCACGGAGGAGGCCATCACGGTGCCGTTGGGAATGGTGATCTGGCGATTGTCGGGGGTGCGCATGACGGTGTAGAAGATGCCGATGTCCTCTACGGTTCCGGAGTGACCTGCGGTTTCCACGTAGTTGCCGATCTTGAAGGGCCGAAAGAGCAGGATCATGATGCCGCCTGCGAGGTTGCTCAGCGACCCCTGGAGAGCCAAGCCGACAGCAACACCGGCAGAGGCGATGACGGCAACGACGGAGGCCATCGGTACGCCGAGAATGGCGATCACGGTGACGACCATGACGATGTTGAGGGCGATGCTAAGGAAGTTCATCAGGAAATGCGCAACGGTAATCTCAGTCTTTTGCATGGCCTTGGATTTGCGGACCGTCTTCATGATGAATTTGATGAGGAAATGACCTACGATCAGGACCAGGATCGCACCGATCAGCTTACCGCCGACGTCGGTGGCGAGAGAGATGAGGTTGTTCCAAAGGGATTGCAGGGTTTCTTCCATAAGTAAATGCTCCTTCCAAAATGCGGTTATGTACATCCCTATTTTAACACGGCGATAGGGCTTTGTAAAGAACAGACACAGATTGTTTACAAAATGGGCTTCTTTTGTAAGGCATCTGTGTCTGCTATTTTGTTATTTTTGAAATTTTTCCTTGTAGCCGGTAATAGCGTCCCAGATAATGCGCTGGGCAACGTCCGGGCCAAAGAGGGACTTGACGGCGGTTTGCTTGTTCTCCAGCTGCTTATAGACGCTGAAGAAGTGCATGATCTCATCAAAAACGTGGGGCGGCAGCTCATCGATCGTGGAGATGCCGAGGTAGGTTGGATCCGAGTGCGGAAGGGCGATGATCTTATCGTCCATCTTGCCGTCGTCGATCATGCGCATCACACCGATGGGATAGACGCGGATCAGGGTTAGCGGATAGACCGGCTCGGAGCAAAGCACCAAGACGTCCAAGGGGTCGCCGTCGTCGGCATAGGTGCGCGGGATAAAGCCGTAGTTGGCGGGGTAGTGCGTGGAGGTGTAGAGAATGCGGTCGAGCTTTAAGAGTCCGGTGTATTTGTCCAGCTCATATTTGCATTTGCTGCCCTTGGGGATCTCGATCACGGCATCAAATTCCTGTGGGGTGATGCGAGAGGGATCCATATCGTGCCAGATATTCATCAAAAGGCCTCCTTTTTTTCAAAATGGTATGCGCGTTCTTATTTGACGTATTCGAATTCAAAGTCGTAGAGAGATACGGTGTCGCCGTCGCGGCAGCCCTTCTTTTCCAGCTCTGCAAAGACGCCGCTCTTTTCCAGAACTCTCTGGAAGAAGTTGAGCGATTCGTAATCGCTGAAGTTGATCTGCCCCATCAAATTCTTGAGCCATTCACCCTCCACGTGATAGGTGTTATTCTCGCGGCGGATCACGGTTTCCTTTCCGCCACCCGTGTAGGCGTCCTCTTCGGCTCGCTCACCCTCGTAGATGCGCATGGGAGGAAGCTCACGCAGACGCTCGGCGACGAATGCGATCACGGTGTCCAGATTCTCACCCGTGGCGGCCGAAACGTAGAACAGGGGGCAGTCAAGGCTCTCGACGTAGGCCTCAAAGGCCTCGACGTCCACCAGCTCGCGGTCGAGCGCGTCGGTCTTGTTGGCCAGAATGATCTGGGGACGCTCGGCAAGCTCCGGACTGTATCGCGCAAGCTCTTGGTTGATGGTCTTGAGATCCTCTATGGGATCGCGTCCCTCAAAGCAGGAGATGTCCACCACGTGAAGCAGCAGACGGCAGCGGTCCACGTGCCGCAGGAACGCGTGACCGAGTCCCGCGCCCTCCGATGCTCCCTCGATCAGTCCGGGGATGTCGGCGGCGACAAATCCGCTCTCGCCTCCCGTACGGACCACGCCGAGGTTGGGGGAGAGGGTGGTAAAGTGGTAGTCGGCGATCTTGGGCTTCGCGGCACTGATGCGGGCAAGGATCGAGGATTTTCCAACGCTGGGGTAGCCGATGATGCCAACGTCGGCCAGCATCTTCAGCTCCAGGATCACTTCCTTCTCCTCGCCCTCCGTTCCGTTTTTGGCGAACATGGGAACCTGGCGCGTGGGAGTTGCGAAGTGACGGTTGCCCCATCCTCCGCGGCCGCCGTGGCAGGCCACGTAGTCGGCGCCGTCGTTCTCGGACATATCGTGCAGGATGCGTCCGTCTGCGGCATTGCGGATCAGGGTTCCCGGGGGAACGAGGATCACGAGATCCTCGGCCGTTGCGCCGTGACACTTTGCGCCCTTTCCGTCCCCGCCTCGTCCTGCAACGAATTTGTGCTTATAGCGGAAGGCAAGCAGGGTATTCGATCCCTCGTCCACGCGGAAGACGACGTTTCCGCCGTGTCCTCCGTCGCCGCCGTCGGGACCGCCTGCCGCAACGTATTTTTCGCGGCGGAAGGAAACGGCACCGTTGCCGCCGTCCCCCGCCTTGATATAGATCTTTACGTTATCAACGAACATAGAATGCTCCTTTTTGGAAGAATGATGCGCCCTTTGTTATTCGGCGTCGTCGCCCTTCTGGCGAATGATGAGCTTGATGGGAGTGCCGTGGAAGCCGAAGGTTTCGCGCAGGCAGTTCTCAATGAAGCGGCGGTAGGAGAAATGGAAGAGCTCAACGTTATTGCAGAAGATGACGAAGGTGGGAGGTGCCACGGAGATCTGCGTCATGTAGTAGATCTTGAGTCTGCGTCCCTTGTCGGACGGAGGCTGGACGCGGATCATGGCCTGACCGAGCACGTCGTTGAGCACGCCCGTGGAAACGCGCAGCAGTGCCTGGTTGTGCACGAACTTGATCCGCTCAAAGAGATCCTGCACGCGCTGTCCCGTCTTTGCGGAAACGTAAACGATGGGCGCATAGGGCATATAGGCGAGAGCGGTACGGATTTTTGTATTGAACTCGTTGACGGTGGAATTATCCTTCTCGATCAGATCCCACTTGTTGACCACGATGATCACGGCCTTGCCTGCCTCATGCGCAATGCCCGCGATCTTCTCGTCCTGCTCGGTGATGCCGCTCTCGGCGTCGATCAGGAGCAGGCAGACCTCGGCTCTCTCCACCGCCATGTGGGCGCGGAGAACGCTGAAATGCTCGATGCGGTCGTTGATCTTGGATTGACGGCGGATGCCTGCCGTGTCGATAAAGGTGAAGGAGCCGCTCTCGTTTTCCACCTGCGTATCCACCGCGTCGCGCGTGGTGCCCGCAATGTTGGAAACGATCAGACGGTTCTCGCCGATGAGCTTGTTGATGATGGAGGATTTGCCTGCGTTGGGCTTTCCGATGACGGCGACGTGGATGCTGTCGTCCTCCTTCTCCTCCGCGTGCCAGTCGCCGAGCGCGTCGATGCAGGCGTCCAGCAGATCTCCCGAGCCACTGCTGTGGATGGAGGAAACGCCGATGGGCTCTTGGTCAAAGCCCAGCTCGTAGAACTCGTAGAACTCCATGGGGGGACGTCCTACGCTGTCACATTTGTTGATGCAGGGGACGATGGGCTTTCCGCTCTTCTTGAGCATGATGGCGATGTCGCGGTCGCTGGCGGTCAGTCCCGTGCGGACGTCACACATAAAGATGATGACGTCTGCCGTGTCGATGGCAAGCTGTGCCTGCACGCGCATCTGCGAGAGGATGATGTCATCGGTCTTGGGCTCGATGCCTCCCGTGTCGATCACGGTCAGCTTTTTGCCACGCCATTCGGTCTCGCCGTAGATGCGGTCGCGCGTAACACCGGGGGTGTCCTCCACGATGGAGCGGCGCTCGCCGATCAATTTATTAAACAGAGTGCTTTTGCCAACGTTGGGGCGTCCCACGATGGCGATAATCGGATTTGCCATAGTATTCTTTCCAACTCCTTTTCATTCCGTTCCCAGCAGAGCCCGAAGAAGCTCCGCACCGTCGTTTTTGCAGGGACGGCAGGGAATGTTGCCGAGCGCGCACGAAAGCTCGTCCGGCGTCATATCGTCCAAAAAAATGTCCTCGTCCGCTTTGAGCATGGCTGCGGGGAAGAGAATCTCGTCGCCAAGATCCTCTCCGCGAAGCTGCTCTGCGACGTCCTTTCCCGTCAGCAGTCCCGCTACGGTCACGCTCTCGCCAAAGAAGTGATTGACGATGGGACGTACGCGGACGGTCAGTCCGGGGACGGCCTCGGTCAGGCTCTCGCAAAGGGCCTTCAGATGCCCGTAGGCGGCCATTCCCGTTGCCACGGTCACGGTGCGCGGAGGACGGAAATCCTCCAGCAGCTCCTTGACGTATTGCAATTCAAATTGAAATTCCGAGGCCAGGGAGGTCAGCATTCCAACGCCGTTCTCGATCTGGGAATAATCCTCGTAGTAGTCCTCCTTTGGCAGAGGCAGTCCTGCGCGGACGTAAAATTCATCGGCGCAGTAGAAGAGGCGCGAGCCGTATTTGGAAAGGCATTCCGCACCAAAGGTGTCCACCTGCTCGATCACGCGCGCACACTCCGCGGGGGAGAATGCCTCCAGAGGGGTGAGCCCCTCGCGGTACTTGGTCAGTCCCACGGGCACGATGGCGCAGGAGCGCAGGGCGGGGTAATAGGCAGCAAGGTCGCGCATGGTACGATCCAGCTCCTCTCCGTCATTCCATCCCTTGCAAAGCACGATCTGGGTGCAGAGTGCGATCCCCGCGTCCGCCATGGTGCGCAGATAGCGCAAAACATCTCCGGCACGCTTGTTCTTCATCATCTTGACCCGAAGCGCGGGATTGGTGGTATGCACCGATACGTTGACGGGGGAGATGTGCATGGTGAGAATGCGTTGAATGTCCTCATCCGAGAGATTGGTCAGGGTCACGTAGTTGCCGTGCAGGAAGGAGAGGCGGTCATCGTCATCCTTGAAGTAGAGCGTCTTGCGCATCCCCTCGGGAAGCTGGTCGATGAAGCAGAAGACACAGGCGTTGCGGCAGGAATGCTTTTTATCCATCAGAGGCGTTCCGAATTCCAGACCGATGTCCTCGTATTCCCCCTTGCGGAGCGTGACCTCAAAGGGTGTGCCGTCGCGAAGAAGGGAGAGGGTAACGCGCGTATCGGTCAGATAGAAGCGGTAATCCAGGACGTCGCGGATGGGGTGCCCGTTGATGGATTGCAGAATATCCCCCCGGCGAATCCCGGACGAAGCGGCAATGCTCCCCCGCGTGACGTTTGCGATTTGAACCATTCTTCTTCTCACCTCCTGCCTCCGCCCGTTGCGGAGCCATAATTATTCATCTTATTTTATCACACTTTTAGGAAAAAGTCAACCGATTCTGCGCAAAAGGCGAGAGAAACGCGCATACGGATGGAAAATTCACACAAAGGGCTTGAAAAAAAGGGAGTTTTGGTGTATGATATAAGGGTATTGAAAGAAAATTTGAGATGTTAGGAAGGGAGGCGAGCCTATGATTCCGCAGCTCTATCTTTCCGAGTTCACGGCCACGGGCGCGCGCATCCCCTTGCGTGTTTGCCATACCGAGAAATTCAAGGCGGGATTGCTTTCGCTTTCCGCCGCGTTCCCCATTCGGGAGAGGGACTCCTGGATGCTTGCGCTTCTTCTTGCGGTATTGCGCAGGGGAAGTGAAAAATATCCGTCCCTGTCCGCGATCAACCGCCGACTGGACTGCCTGTACGGCACGGAGATCTCCATACGGAATTTCTATCGGGGAGATCTGCAGATCATCGGCTTTGCGGCCGAGCTGTTGGACGATTCCTATTTGCCCACAGGGACGGAATCGCTGATGGACGGCGTTCTGGAGCTTCTGTGCCAGATCCTGTTCCACCCCTTGCTCGATGAGGAGGGGTGTCTGCTTTCGCGCTACGTGGAGAGCGAGAAGCAGCTGCACTGTGACCAGATCCGCGCGCGCAAGAATCAGCCGCGCGCTTACGCCGCCGAGCGTTGTCGGGAGCTGCTCTATTCGGAGGAGCCCATCGGAATTTCCGCCTACGGAACCGAGGAGGAGGTCATGGCGGTCACGCCGCGAGAGCTGACCGATTTTTGGAGGGGCGTATGCCGCCGCTTCCTGCCCGATTGCTTCTACGTTGGCTCTGCTGACGAGGGGAAGGTGCAGAGTGCGCTTTCCCGTATTCTGCTTCCCGAATTGCAGGCAGAACCCGTCGCATCCCCCTCTCTCTGGGGATCCGAGGCTCCCCTCCGCGCCCCTTTGCGGACCGAGGAAGCCCTTGCGGTGTCGCAGGGACAGCTGGCTCTTGGCTTTCGCACCGAGATCACGGGCAGGGATCCGCGCTTCTACGCGATGGCGGTCTATCAGGAGATCCTCGGCAGCTCTCCCATCGCCAAGCTGATGATGAACGTGCGCGAGAAGCATAGCCTTTGCTATTCCTGCTCCTCCTCCTACAATGCCTACAAGGGATCGATCCTGATCCTGTGCGGACTGAAAAACGAGAACCGCGAGAAGGCCGAGCGTGAGATCCTGCGCCAGACCGAGGACATCGCCAACGGGCAGATCAGCGACGCCGAGCTTGCGGGCGCTCTGGCCTCTCTTGAAAACGCCTACCGCCGCATCGAGGATAGTCCATCGGCCATGGAGCAATACTACTACGGCCGCGCGCTGGCCGGGATGGAGATCACCCCGGAGGAGCTTCGCCGCCGTATTTCGCGCGTGACGCGTGAGGACGTGGTCGCCGCCGCACGGACGCTACGGCTTGACACCGTCTATTTCCTTCGCGGAACGCTCGAGGAGAAGGGAGGCGAGGAGCTTGATGACATGGAATGAGATCCGCTCCGATCTTCTGCGGGAGCATTATTTTACGGGTGTCCATAAAAGCGGACTGCCCATCTACGTCTTCCCAAAAAAGCTGACCTCGGTTTACGCGCTCTTTGCCACGCGCTACGGCTCGGTGGACACCGTTCTCCCGCTGCCCGACGGCAGGGAGGTGACGCTTCCCGAGGGAACGGCGCATTTTCTGGAGCATAAGCTCTTTGAGAATGCGGACGGAAGCGACGCCTTTGCGAAATTCTCGCAATACGGGGCGGATGCAAACGCTTACACCACCTATAACCGAACGGCCTATCTCTTCAGCTGCACCGACTGTGTGTCGGAATCCCTGCGGGAGCTGCTGTCCTTTGTGACAAGCCCCTACTTTACCGAGCAGACGGTCAAGAAGGAGCAGGGCATTATCGCGGAGGAGATCCGTATGGGGCGGGACGATCCCTGGGATCGCTGCTACGGCAATATGGTGCGCGGCCTTTACGAAAAGAACCCCGTCCGCTTTGACGTTTGCGGAAGTGAGGAGTCCATCGCGCGCATCACGCCCGAGCTGCTTTACGAATGCTGCCGCGTGTTCTATCATCCGTCCAATATGGCCTTGGTGATCTGCGGGGACGTCAGCACGTCCCTGGTAGAGGAGGCGGCGGATGCCGTTCTCTCGGAGTATGTGCCCGCAAAGCGCCCGATCCGTCGGGCGGTAGCGGAAAAAAAGGAAGCGCATCGCGCCCGCTTGACCGATTCGATGCAGGTGGCAAAGCCGCTTTTTGCCATTGGCTTCAAGGATCCGGTGATCCCTCAAAGCCCTGCGGAGCGACTGCGCAGGGATGCGGCTATGACGATGCTGGATGAGATTCTCTTCTCGCGCAGCGGCGATTTCTACAACCGTCTGTTTGAGGAGGGGCTGATCACGCCTTCCTTTGACGCGGGCTATTCTGCCTCGGATACCTTCGCCTTCAACGGCATCTTCGGAGAGTCCGAGGATCCGGAGGAGGTGCTCTCCCGTCTTACGGCGTATCTGGAGGAGGTTCGGCAAAAGGGAATTGACCGCGCCGATCTGGAGCGTTGCCGCAACGCGCTCTATGCGGATGAGATCCGCGCCTATGACTCCACCGACGAGATCGCAAATCGCCTGCTCTCCTTCGTCTTTGACGATGCGGAGATGTTCTCCTATCCCACTCTGTTGCAGGAGATCACAAGGGAGGAGCTGCAGGAGCTGCTTTGCAGTGTTTATCGGGAGGAATACCGAACCCTTTCGGTGATCCTTCCATCAGATCGTTCCGACCCCGCGCGGGAATGACCGAAACGAATACAGAAAGGAAGCCGCCGCTCTGGCGTCGGCACAGGAGCAATCGATGAAAGAGATCGTCAATATTTCCTTCCCGGGGCTTGGCATCGATGAGTTTTCGCTCAACAAGATCGCCTTTACCCTCTTTGGGAAGCTGGAGGTGCGTTGGTACGGCATCCTTATCACCCTGGGTATTCTGCTCGCGGTGCTTTACACCGCGTGGCGCGGAAAGCGCAACGAGAGCATCCTTTCGGATGACGTGCTCGACATTGCGCTTGCAACGGTGGTGCTGGGGGTCATCGGCGCGCGCCTGTATTACGTTCTGACCGACAGCGGCAATACCTACGAATCCTTTCTGGACGTGATCGCGATCTGGGAAGGAGGGCTTGGCATTTACGGAGGCATCATCGGAGGATGCCTTGGCATCGTTCTTGCCTGTGCGGTCAAGAAGATCTCCTGGCGCAAGCTGTTCGACATGGCGGCGCCCGGCGTGATGCTGGCGCAGGCCGTGGGACGTTGGG
>JAFOGE010000013.1 GCA_017386965.1 Clostridia bacterium | reverse complement strand
GTCATCAAGCGCTTCAACACGGACCTGGTCAACAACCTCGGCAACCTGGTCAAGAGAACGCTGGATATGGAGAAGAAGTACTTTGGCAAGATCGTTCCCGCGCCTGCCACGGAGGAGGGAACCGACGCGGAGCTGAAGGCCGCCTGCAAAAAGGCCTTTGACACGCTTGTTTTCTGTATGGACGAGTACCGTGTGGCCGATGCGCTGGAGGGCATCTTTGAGATGCTGAGCCGCGCGAATAAGTATATCGATGAAACCACTCCATGGACGCTTGCAAAGGACGAGGCCAACAAGGCACGTCTTGGCACAGTCCTCTACAATTTGATGGAGGCGATTCGTCAGGGAGCTGTTATGCTGACACCCTTTATTCCTGCAACCGCCAAGGAGATTCTGGACGAGCTGAACACCGAGCAGCGTGATTTTGCCTCCCTTGCCGTCTTTGGGGGCATGGTTGCAGGCAGCGAGGTCTGCGACTCCAAGGTGCTTTTCGCACGGATTGACGAGGAGAAGAAGCTGGCCGAGTTTGAGGCAGAGCGAAAGGCTTTGATCGCAGCGGCCGAGGCAGAGGCAAAGGCCAACGCCCCCGTGGAAAAGCCCGAGGGATGCGCCCTGATCGGCATTGAGGACTTTATGAACGTCGAACTTCGTACGGCGAAGATTCTTGCCTGTGAGAAGGTTCCCAAGGCCAAGAAGCTGCTCAAGCTGCAGGTCGATCTCGGATATGAGCAGCGGCAGGTGGTTTCCGGCATTGCAAAGTGGTACGAGCCGGATCAGCTGATCGGGAAAAAGATCATTCTGGTCGTCAATCTCAAGCCCGCCACGCTTTGCGGCATTGAGTCCAACGGTATGATCCTTGCCTCCGGCGAGGAAACCGTGCGCGTAGTCTTCCTCTCGGAGGATACGCCTCTGGGCGAGAGAGTGCGCTGATGTCCTTCGGGCGGATACCGTCGCTTTCAACGTAGCCTAACCAAGGGAGTGCTTTTCGGGGAAGACCCGGCAGAGCGCTCCCTTTGATTTCATGGGAGAATGTATATGAACGGAATTTTTGATACCCACGCCCATTATTTTGACCGCCGCTTTGAGCGGGAGGCCGAGGGAGGAGCAGAGGCGATCCTGACGGAGCTTTTGCCCGATCCCGTATCCTTGATTCTCAATGTCGGAACCAATCTCGAAACCTCGCGTCTTGCCGTCGCGCAAGCGGCACGCTATGAAGGGATGTACGCCGCTGTAGGCATCCACCCGGAGGATTCGCATTGGATCGCGGATCCTGATGCGGCTTTGGATGAGCTTCGGAGTATGCTGGGAGATGCGGTGTCCCGAAGACAAGATAAAATTTTGGCTCTGGGCGAGATCGGATTGGATTATCACTATGCGAACTATGGGGAGATCGCTCTGGACCGCGAGAAGGAGGCCTATTTCTTTGAGGCACAGATGCGGCTTGCCGAGGAGCTTGGACTCCCCGTGATTATTCACGACCGTGAGGCGCATGGCGACTGCTTTGAAACCATATTGCGCCATCCCGGTGTCCGCGGTGTCTTTCACAGCTACAGCGGAAGTGCGGAGATGGCACGGGATCTGACGCGGCGGGGATGGTATATTTCCTTTTCGGGTACGCTAACCTTCAAGAATGCCGGCCGCGTGCGCGAGGCGGCCCTCGCCGTTCCGCGTGACCGCCTGTTGGTTGAAACCGACGCCCCCTATCTTGCCCCCCATCCGATGCGGGGGAGGCTGAACCATTCCGGCCTGCTGGTTCATACCCTTTCTGCTCTGGCCGAGCTTTGGGAATGCACCCCTGAGGAGGCCGCCTCCATCACCGCTCAAAACGGGAAAAACCTGTTTTTTTCTCTTTGATTTGTGCAAAATAGCCAAAAAACCGACTTGGATTTCTACGTTCTATCGTGATAAAGTTTGTAAAATCGCTTGAAAAAATTTTTTTGATATTGTATAATAGAAGAAAGGCGATCCATATTTCCGTCTGAAGGACAGAGCAATTCTCCCCGTGGGGCGTTGCGTTGGATCGGCAAATCAAACGAAAGGTTACAAAAGGTTATTATCATGGCGAAGATTGAAACCAAGAATATCAGAAATATCGCGTTGCTCGGTCACGGCGGATCCGGAAAGACCTCTTTGGCAGAGGCAATGCTCTACATTACCGGTGAGATTGACCGCTTGGGAAACGTAACGGCAGGGAACACCGTTTGCGATTACGATCCCGAGGAGGCGGCAAGACATATCTCAATCTCCGCAGCAATGGCACCGATGGTATGGAAGGACGTCAAGATCAACGTCATTGATACTCCCGGTTATCTGGATTTTACGGGCGAGGTAGCGCAGGCACTTCGCGTTGCGGACAGTGCGGTCATTCTGGTGGACGGCAAGGCCGGCATCGAGGTTGGAACCGAGCTGGCTTGGGATATGGCAGAGAGCGCCAACCTTCCTCGCGCATTCTTTATCAATAAATTTGACGACAACGAGGCGCGCTTTGGCCGCGTTCTCGACGAGCTGCACACCACCTTTGGAAAGCACATTTGCCCTCTGACCATTCCCATGGTCAAGGATGGCGAGGTGGTTGGAGCGATCGATCTGATCGACGAGTCCGCGCACGTCTTCGACAAAAACGGCCGTCATAGCGTGGAGCTGATTCCCGAGGAGTCCAAGGAGGCAGTTGCCAAGTACCGTGATATGCTCATGGAGGCGGTTGCCAGCACCAACGAGGATCTGATGATGAAGTACTTTGAGGGCGAGGAGATCACTCACATGGAGGCGATCAACGCCGTTCACGAGGGTATCATCCACGGTGATATCGTTCCCGTATTCTGCGGC
>JAFOGE010000128.1 GCA_017386965.1 Clostridia bacterium | reverse complement strand
GCATAGAAATCAAAACTCTCTACTCCCGCTTTTTCTTTTGCCCATGTAGGCCCAAAAGACAAAGCTTGGCAAAAAGAAAACGGCCGAGGGAGTGTTTCGCGCTCTGCGGAGCGCGAGGAGGGCTCCGCGCCCTCCACCTGCGCCCACTGGCGTGGGGGCTATCGCGTGCTCTCGCACGTCGCGTAGCCGTTTTGTGCCGCGAAACGCGCTCTCGCGCGGTACACACCCGCCTCATGTCATGTCGCGAAACGCGCTCACGCGCGTCGTGTAGCCGTTTTTTGCCGCACAAAAAAGGAAATGCGTTGTTCGCACTTCCTTTCATGGGTATTCCATTCCTTTTCCCGGGGAGTTTTTTGGGGGCGTGGGGACTTTTTTCAGAAAGTCCCCCTCAAAAACCTCACGCCCTCTCTCTCCCTTATTTCACCTCATAACCTGCCTTGGTGACGGCGGCTTTGAGGGAGTCGAGAGAGGCGGTGCCGGTAACGGTAGCGCTTTTTTGCTCCAGGGAAACGTCAACAGCGGTCACTCCCTTGACCGAGGAGAGCGCTTCTTTGACGTGCGCAACACAACGAGGGCACATCATTCCCTCAACCGAGAGGGTAACCGTGGTCGATTCTTTCTTGGAAAACAGCATCGTATTTACCTCATTCTTTTCTTTCTTTTTTGAATTTTTGTGAAGGGAAATCTTACGAAGACGGAGTGCGTTGCTGACCACGCACACCGAGGAGAAGCTCATGGCCGCAGAGGCAAGCATGGGATTGAGCTGCCCAAGAGCGGCGAAGGGAATGCAGATGGCGTTGTAGAAAAGCGCCCAGAAGAGATTCTGCTTGATGATGCGAATGGTCGCACGGCTGAGCGCGAAGGCATCCGCCACACCCGAGAGGGATGCGCCCGAAAGAACCACGCCCGCACAGTCGATGGCAACCTCTGTTCCGGCACCGATCGCAATTCCAACATCGGCACGGAGCAGGGCAGGAGCATCATTGATCCCATCACCAACCATCGCGCAGGGAGCGCTTTCCTTTAATTCTTTTACGCGGCTTTCCTTGTCCTCCGGCATCAGACCCGCGTAGAAGCCGTCCAGATTCGCTTCCTTTGCCACGAAGGCGGCGGTGCGCTCGTTATCCCCCGTCATCATCAAACAGGTCACACCAAGCGTTTTCAGGGCGTTTACGGCGTCCCTCGAATCCTCGCGGATGCGGTCGGCAATTCCGAGAACGCCAACGGGAGCGCCGTCCAGCGTTACCAGAACCGCCGTTTTTCCTTGCGCCTCCAGCTCCTCAAAATCCGAACGGATGGAATCTGTATTATGAAAAACACGCATAGATGTTCCGTTTTTCTCTACAAAAAACGCTTTTTCCTGTGTTTTTTGCGCATTCAGAGTGTTCCAATGATTCTCTGTCGGCTTTCCGACACGGCAGATCCTGCCATTGATTACGCCCTCTGCGCCAATCGAGGGGAGGGTCTTAAACGCCGTCACCTCGGGAAGCTCGCCGAAAAGCTCCTCTCCCTTTCTTCGCACGGCTTGCGCCAGAGGATGGGAGGAAAGGCGCTCCACCGCCGCGGACAGACGCAGCATTTCCTCGGTGGGAATGCCATAGGAGATCGCATCGGTCAAGGAGGGCTTTCCTTCCGTCACGGTTCCCGTCTTGTCCAGTACGACGGTCTTTACACTGCAAAGCTTTTCGAGAGATTCCGCGTTGCGGAAGAGAATGCCGTTTCGTGCGCCCCGACCGATACCGACCGTGATCGCCGTCGGCGTTGCAAGTCCAAAGGCACAGGGACAGGAAATGACGAGGACCGAGATTGCCGCGCGAAGGGAAAGCTCGACATTGTGTGAGAAAAGAAGCCAGAGAAGAAGTGTCAGGAGAGAGATCCCCATGACGCAGGGAACGAACACGGCGCTGACGCGGTCGGCGATCCGCGCGATGGGGGCCTTGGATGCGGCGGCATCCTCGAGAAGTCGGATCATGCGGGAGAGGGAGGTATCCTCTCCAACCTGCTCCGCACGCACGGTCAGAGCGCCGTCCGAGAGGACGCAGGCGGCACGGACGGGGGAGCCTTCGCTCTTGTCCACGGGCATGCTTTCGCCGGTCAGGGCAGATTCGTCGGTGCTTCCGCTTCCGCTGACAACGCTTCCGTCCACGGGAACAAGCTCACCTGCGCGGATCAGTAAGAGATCCCCTTTCTGAATTTCGGAAACGGGGACGGTTTCCTCGCGTCCTTCGCGAAGGACGGTTGCAAATTTCGGAGAGAGGGTGGCCAATGCTTTTACGGCATCGGCGGCCTTATCCTTCGCACGGGATTCCAGGAGCTTACCGAGGGATACGAGTGTGAGGATGGTCGCGGCAGACTCAAAATAGAGATCATGCACGGCGTGCGCTCCTGCGTCCGCAAAGAGCATTCTTCCCACGGTAAAGAGGCCGTAGATCACGGATGCGCCGGAGCCGACGGCAATGAGCGAATCCATATTCGGGGAGAGATGAAGGAGAGCGGAGAAGCCGTTGCGGAAGAATTTTCCGTTCAGAACGAGAACGGGAAGGGTAAGGAGAAATTGTGCCAGGGCCATCCAGAGGGGGTTCTGCGAAAGGGCAGATGGCACGGGAAGGGAGATCATAGGTCCCATGGCGAGATACATCACCGCCAGGGTAAAGACGGATGAGAGGATCAGGCGCAGGAGGCTTTTTTGGAAGGTACGGTCGTCGGTTTTGTCCTTTGACGGGGATTCGGTCAGAAGGGTATATCCCGCGGCGCGGACGGAGGCGGATAATTTTTCTTCAAAGGAGGCAAGGGCATCACCCGAGAGCTCATTTTGGAGGAGGACGGAGAGGGAGTTTGTCAGGAGGGACACGGTGAAGGTATCTTCCTGCGAAAGGACTTTTCCGACGGCTCTCTCCACATGCGAAACGCAGGCGGCGCAGCTCATTCCTTTTACGGTATAGTGTAATCGTTGCATAGATTCTCCTTTGGTTAGGGTTTGCTAACTCAAATTTATTTTAACTCTCTTTTTTGATTTTGTCAAGTCTTCTATCGGAATTGGGTGGTAAATTTGATTGTAATCGAAGGAAAAAAAGGAGAGGGACACGAAAGAACGCGTTTCGCGGAACAAAGCGGCTACGCGACGTGCGAGAGCGCTTTTCGCGACACGAAGTGGGTGTGTACCGCGCGAGAGCGCTCCATAGCCCCGCCGCCAGGCGGCGCCCATCCAAGGCGCGCAGCCTTGGTCGCGCTCCGCAGAGCGCGAAACATCTTGGGCGTTTCTCTTTTGATAACTTTTCTCTTTGCGCCTGCGGTGTCAAAGAGAAAAGTGGCTATGAGGGCTGAAACGCAAGACGTCTATTGCTTTCGGGCGACCGCAGGTCGCCCCTACAAGCAGAATTTTGTTCGCCGCCGCATAGAAATCAAGATCTGTTACTCCCGCTTTTTCTTTTGCCCATGTAGGCCCAAAAGAAAAAGCTTGGCAAAAAGAAAACGGCCG
>JAFOGE010000127.1 GCA_017386965.1 Clostridia bacterium | reverse complement strand
GTCAGTTGACCGACCTGATCGGTTCCCTTTGTGATCTGACCAGCGGCTCCGGAGACAAGGGTACTCCCGTTGTACTGGTTCAGGGGTATTTTGATAACTACACTGATATGTAATTGAATGGAGGAACATCGACATGCTGAACAACAAACGTCCCGATTCTATGGAACGCATTACAACCCCCGCACTGGCGAATGCGTTCATTGCAGAGCAGATTGAATCCATTCAGAAGCAGGTAGGCGATAAAAAGGTACTGCTGGCCCTGTCCGGCGGTGTGGACTCCTCCGTTGTAGCCGCACTGCTCATCAAAGCGATCGGCAAGCAGTTGGTCTGCGTTCACGTCAACCACGGTCTTATGCGGAAGGATGAATCCGAAAACGTTATCAAAGTGTTCCGCGAGGGACTGGATGCCAATCTGATTTATGTGGATGCCACCGACCGTTTCCTGGATCTTCTCGCCGGCGTATCCGATCCGGAGAAGAAGCGTAAGATCATCGGTGCAGAGTTTATCAATGTGTTCGCTGATGAGGCCCGCAAGCTGGAAGGCATCTCTTTCCTCGCACAGGGCACCATCTATCCGGACATTCTGGAAAGCATCAAGCAGGCAGAAGGCAAGAAGGCCGTCAAATCCCATCACAACGTGGGCGGACTGCCTGAGGATCTGCAATTTGAGGGACTTGTCGAGCCGGTCAAGCTGCTGTTCAAGGACGAGGTCCGCGTGGTAGGCGAGGCTCTGGGGCTCCCGCACGCCATGGTCTACCGTCAGCCCTTCCCGGGACCGGGACTGGGTGTTCGCTGCCTGGGCGCCATCACGCGCGACCGTCTGCACGCTTTGCGCGAGGCAGATGCCATTTTGCGCGAGGAGTTTGACAAAAACGGACTTGCAGGCAAGGTTTGGCAATACTTTATCGCCGTACCCGATTTCAAGAGCGTTGGCGTGCGCGACGGCAAGAGATACGAGGGCTGGCCTGCCATCATCCGCGCGGTCAACACCACCGATGCTATGAGCGCCACCATCGAGGAAATTCCGTACGCACTTCTGCACCACATCACAAATCGCATTACCGCCGAGGTAGAGGGCATCAACCGCGTTCTGCTTGATTTGACCCCGAAGCCGGTGGGTACGATTGAGTGGGAATAACCCAACCAATAACATTTTTAAAACGCCCTTGCAACATAAGGGCGTTTTGAAATATCAAATCAAAACGGAGTTTTTTATGAATTACAAACCCAATCCGCTTCTGTATGGGGCAAACGAGGACTTTTTGAGCAGCTTCAAGCTTGTTATCACAATGCGCTCCGCAATAGATTACAAAGCACTTTCGCAAGCCGTAGCCGCCGCCATGGTTCGCTATCCTTATTTTTCCGTAACCCCCGTGCAAGAGGGAAACAGTATTGTCCTGCGCCACAACGAGCGCCCCGTAGCGGTGTTTGATGACGGACGATGCCCTGTGTTGGGGAGCGAAGCGTGCAACGGGCATCTGCTGGCCTTTGGTTGCGAGGGAAGAAGATCTTTTTGCATTGCAGCCACTATATTGCCGATGGCATGGGCATTGATCCCTTGCTCAAAACGGTGCTCTATCTTTACGTTTCTGCGCTTTACGGCACCGAAGGCTTGAATGCCGAACGCATCCTTATGCCGCAAGACCTCGTGGGAGAAGAGGAGTATAGCTATCCTTTTGAAAAAGCCCCCTTTG
>JAFOGE010000126.1 GCA_017386965.1 Clostridia bacterium | reverse complement strand
ATGTCCCGCGTGGCAGCACGCGAGGGCTATCCCGAGATCGCGCTCTACTGGAAGGAAGCTGCCCTTGAGGAGGCAGAGCACGCTGCAAAGTTTGCAGAGCTTCTGGGTGAGTGCGTTTACGATTCCACCGAAAAGAACCTGACCGTTCGTGTTGAGGCCGAGAACGGCGCAACCGCCGGCAAGTTTGAGCTTGCAAAGATGGCAAAGCAGCTCAATCTCGATGCAATCCATGACACCGTTCACGAGATGGCAAAGGACGAGGCTCGCCACGGCAGAGCTTTCGCAGGACTGCTTGAGAGATACTTCGGCAAATAATGTTCAAAACATAACCCGGGGACGCCTTCTCTATTTCCGAGAGGGCGTCCTTTTTCATGCTGGGAGCTTTGAAATCCGATTTTTCAAAAAACTTCCCGTTCTTCCGTTGACATCTCTTAAAAAATGTGTTAAAATAAACATGGATATATGTATGTGTTACTACACTGTATCAATTCTATTACTATTCGGAGGTGCCCTATGGGACTGTTCAAGAAGAAAGAAAAAACCGACAAGAAAGCGCTGAAAGAAAAAGCCAAAACCGCTGAACAAGCATCCTCTGCCTCCGCACCGTCCTTGAAAAACGTCAAGCCTGCTACTCCTACACCTGCGCCGAAGGCTGCTCCTGCAAAACTGGTTGCAAAGGCTGCACCGGCAAAGCCTGCCGCAAAGCCTGCACCGGCAAAGCCGGCCGCAAAGCCTGCCGAAAAAGCACCTGCAGCAAAGACCGCTGCGAAGCCCGCTGCAAAACCCGCTGTAAAGGCAGCCCCCCCGCGTGTGACCGCCGTTCCCTCCCGTCCCTTCTTTATGACGACCGAGGAGGATATCCGCCTCGCCTTTGATCAGGCAATCGAGGAGGCAGACCGCCAGATTCTGCAAAGCAAGGAAAAGGCATCCGGTAAGTACGAGTTTGCGCTGGAGGTGGACGGCTTCCACTTCTATCTGTGGGCAAACAACGGCCAGCTGCTCTTTGATAGCCCCAGCTTCACTACTCTCTTGGGCGCGCTCAACGGACTCAAGACCTTCCAAAAGGCTGTTCAAGAAGGCAATTTTGACATCCGCGTAGACAAATATGACCGCTATCGCTTCATTCTCGCTCGCAAGTACTACGGCGAGAACTACACCACAAAGGAGCAGTGTGCAAAGTGCGTAGAATCGGTCAAGAAGTTTGCCAACAACTCCAAGATCCTTCGTTGCAACCCCTCCAAGGAGGAGATCAAAGCCTTTGAGTCCGCAAAGGCAACCAAGCGCACACCCGAGAGCGTGGACTGGAGAGCCGTCGAAAAGGCAGAAGCAGCCGCGCAGAAGATGGGTAAGTTTGAGATTTGCGCAGAGGGCGATCAATACTGCTTCTATCTGCTTGCCAACAACGGCCAGATTCTCTACTCCAGCCGCTACTATGCAAATGAAAAGGCCTGCCGTTCGGGAATCGATTCCTTTAAGAGAGCCGCCTACGTTGGAAACTTCTTCGTGGACCGCGACAAGTTCGGCAACTATCGCTACGTTCTGAAGAACATCGGCTCCGCGCCCTCCTTCATCGGGGAATCCTACGACAACAAGCCGCAGTGCGAGAAGATCATCGAGTCGGTCAAAAACTTCATCGTTACCGCATCCATCGAGCTTGAGGTCAAGGCCATCGAGTAATCCAAAATACGTTCCTGCTTTTCGAGAGTGGGATCCGTGCAAGAATGCATGGATCCCACTCTCTTTTCCTTTCCCTTCCGAAGCTTTCTTCGATCATTTTCCCCTTCTTCGGTGCATTTTTTGAAAATAAGTATAGACAACCATTAAAAAATGTGATATAATAATATGTCTTAGTATGCGCGCACGCGAGAAAGGAAGAAAACGCACGGATGCAAATTCAAAATCTTTATCCGGGCTCTTGGGGCTCCAACTGCTATCTTCTGATCTCCGGCACACACGCGGCCGTGGTTGATCCAAGCGCGAAGGCGGAAACCATTCTGCATGCGATCGCACAGGCAGGATGCACTCTGGATATGATCCTTTTAACGCACGGACATTTTGACCACATCGTATCAATCGATACCCTGCGAGATCTCTCCGGAGCACCGCTTCTGATCCATCCGTATGATCGGGACATGCCAAGCGACGGACACAAAAACGCCTTCTTCCGCGTATTCGGAATGCAATCCCCCACATACCGCGAGGCAGATCGTACCCTATCCGATGATGAGGTGCTGACCCTTGGAGAAGAGTGCATCCGCGTTATCCACACACCGGGACATACGGCTGGATGCGTCTGCTTTTTGTGCGGAGAGAACATGCTTCTGACGGGAGATACGCTCTTTGCGGGCGGCATCGGACGCTGTGATCTTTACAGCAGCGATCCCCTTTGCATGGAGGCCTCTCTGAAAAAGCTGGGAACGCTCCCGCCCGATCTGACCATCTATCCGGGACACGGATCCACCATGCGCCTGGGTGAGGCGCTGAATCACATCGGACTTTAATACCGTATAAAATTCGGCAGACCGCTCTTCTGCCGCTCTGTCATAGAAAGGAAACACAACATGGATTACGCACGTCTTGCAGACCTTCTCTTTCCAAACGTAACCAAAACGCCTGCGGATATGGAGGCTCTTTTCCCTCCCCGACAGCTTCCCGAGGGAGCAAAGGTTACACGGTTTGCACCCAGCCCTACCGGATTCGTTCATTTTGGTGGACTTTTTCCGAGCACCATCGGTGAACGTTTGGCGCATCAAAGCGGAGGCATCTTCTATCTTCGCATCGAGGATACCGATGCCAAGCGTGAGGTGGACGGCGCAGCTGAGGGTTTGATCCGCACGCTGGCACATTACGGCATCTCCTTTGATGAGGGCGCCGTGATCGGCGAGGACGGCAAAATTTCTGACAAGGGCAGCTACGGTCCCTACCGACAGAGTCAGCGCGGACCAATCTATCACGTCTATGCAAAGCAGCTGGTTCTGGAGGGACGCGCCTATCCCGTCTTTACCACCAAGGAGGAGCTTGAAGCTCTGAACGCAGTCGATAAGAAGGCTGAGATCAAGGCAAAGGACTGGCATGAGGACCAGACCGCGCAGCGCGAGGCAATGCTCCGTGCAAGAGCGATCACGATCGAAGAGGTCGAAAAAAACCTCGCCGAGGGCAATCCCTTCGTCCTTCGTCTGTTGGCAGACGGTGACCCCGAGAAAAAGGTTCCCTTTACCGATCTGATCAAGGCATTTCATCAAACTTTGCTTTTACTTCCT
>JAFOGE010000125.1 GCA_017386965.1 Clostridia bacterium | reverse complement strand
TCTCCTTTTATCATTGATTTATCATTTGGTAAAGGGTTTGAGTGACAAAATACCCCTTCGGAGTATTTCCAGTTTTATTCTATCATACTCTCCAAAATTTGTCAATGCGAAAAAATCGAGTTTTTTGGTAATTTTATACCCCTTATTTGATCTCGCTCAGATCGTAAGGAGTAGTCTGGTAAACGAAATAGTTGAGCCAGTTGGAGTAAAGCAGATTTGCCGAGGAGCGCCACGTAACGAGCGGCTCGCGTTCGGGGTCATCGTTCGGGAAATAGTTCTTGGGGATCTCGATGGGCTTCCCTGCCGCAACGTCACGCAGATACTCCTTTTTGAGCGTACCGGCATCGTATTCCGGGTGTCCCGTGATGAAGATCTGGCGTCCCTTTCGGGTGGTAATCGCAAAGACGCCCGCCTCGGGAGAGGAGGCAAGGATCTTGATGTCGGGGATCTTTTCGAGATCCTCCCGCGCCACCTCGGTATGACGGGAATGCGGAATGAAGAAGACGTCGTCAAATCCGCGGAACAAAATGGACCTTTTGGAATCGGCCGTGTGCGGGAAAATGCCAAACAGCTTTTTCTCCAAGGGACGCTTCTGAATGCCGAAATGGTAGTACAGTCCCGCCTGCGCCCCCCAGCAGATGTGGAAGGTGCTATGCACGTGCGTAAGGCTCCACTCCATGATCTCGCAAAGCTCGCCCCAGTATTCAACCTCCTCAAAAGGCATCTGCTCCACGGGCGCACCCGTGATGATCATACCGTCAAAATGGCGATCCCGTACCTCATCAAAGGTGCGATAGAAGGCGAGAAGATGCTCCTCAGATGTATTCTTGGACTTGTGCGAGGCCATGTGCATCAGCGTCAGCTCCACCTGAAGCGGCGTGTTTCCAAGAAGACGCGAAAGCTGTGTTTCGGTGTCGATCTTAGTCGGCATCAAATTCAGAAGCAGGATCTGCAAGGGGCGAATGTCCTGCGTCCGCGCGCGCGTTTCGGTCATGACGAAGATGTTCTCCTCCGTCAGAATATTCGTCGCCGGAAGTTGATTTGGTATTTTGATAGGCATAGGTCAAAGATTCCTTTCTTACTCTACAAGGTTCTTTTTCGGAAAGCCTTAAACCGATTCCAGCGCGTGCGCCAGATCGGCAATCAGATCCTCGGCGTGCTCAAGTCCGCAGGAGAGGCGAACGAGATCGCCGGGTACGCCTGCGGCGATCAGCTCCTCGTCGTTCATCTGGCGGTGGGTCGCGCTTGCCGGATGCAGGCAGCAGGTGCGCGCATCGGCAACGTGCGTTTCAATCGCCGCGATCTGCAGCTGCTTCATAAACTTCTCCGCTGCCGCCCGTCCGCCGCGGATTCCGAAGCTGACAACGCCGCAGGTACCCTTTGGCATATATTTCTTTGCCAATTCGTGATAGCGGTTGGAGGGCAGACCCGCATAATTCACCCAAGTGATCTTCTCGTGTCCCTCCAAGAACTCTGCAACCGCCTGCGCATTTGCGCAGTGACGCTCCATACGAACGTGCAGGCTTTCAAGTCCCAGATTGAGAAGGAACGCGCTCTGCGGAGAAGGAGTAGAACCAAAGTCACGCATCAGCTGCGCGGTGGCTTTGGTAATAAAAGCACCCTCTTTTCCAAACTTTTCGGCATAAACGATGCCGTGATAGCTATCATCGGGAGTACAAAGTCCGGGGAACTTTTCCTTCTCGGCCATCCAGTCAAAGCGTCCGGAATCCACGATACATCCTCCGACGGCAGCGCCGTGACCGTCCATATACTTGGTGGTGGAGTGTGTAACAATGTCAGCACCCCATTCGAACGGACGGCAGTTAATCGGCGTGGCAAAGGTGTTGTCGATGATCAGCGGAACGCCGTGAGCGTGTGCCGCCTTGGCAAACTTTTCGATATCCAGAACCGTCAGCGCGGGATTGGCAATGGTTTCTCCAAAAACGGCCTTGGTATTCTCACGGAAGGCCGCATTCAGCTCCTCCTCCGTACAGTCGGGCGAAATAAAGGTGAACTCCACCCCCATCTTCTTCATCGTAACGGCAAAGAGATTGTACGTGCCTCCGTAGATCGCAGTAGAGCAAACGACATGGTCGCCGCAGTTCGCAATATTAAAGACTGCGTAGAAATTCGCCGCCTGCCCGGAGGAGGTCAGCATAGCGGCCGCTCCGCCCTCCATCTCGCAAATTTTTGCGGCAACCGTATCGCAGGTGGGATTTTGCAAGCGGGAATAGAAATATCCGGAGGCCTCCAGGTCAAAAAGCTTTCCCATATCCTCACTCGTGTCGTAGCGGAAGGTCGTGCTTTGCACGATCGGGATCTGTCGAGGCTCACCGTTTCCGGGGCGGTAACCGCCCTGTACACATTTGGTTTCAATCTTATAGTTGTTCATAATTTCTCCTTTTATACGGAATCAAAGCAGATCCGCAATGTCATAGATCAAGCGCTCGGTCTTTTCCCAACCGAGGCAGGGATCGGTAATGGACTTTCCGTAAACGTCGGAAGCCCCAATCTTCTGTGAGCCGTCCTCAATATAGCTCTCAATCATCAAGCCCTTAACAAGGCTGCGAACGTCCTTAGAATACTGGCAGGAATGCAGAATCTCCTTTGCGATCCGCACCTGCTCCAGATACTTTTTGCCGGAGTTGGAGTGGTTGGTATCTACGATAACGGCAGGGTTGGAAAGACCGCTTGCCATATACGTGTCGTAAAGGCCGATCAGATCCTCGTAGTGGTAGTTCGGAATGGATTGTCCGTGCTTATTCACGTAGCCGCGAAGGATGGCGTGCGCGTAGGGATTGCCTTGGCTCTTTGCCTCCCAGCCGCGGTAGAGGAAGACGTGAGAATGCTGCGCCGCAGTGATGGAATTCATCATAACGGTCAAATCTCCCGAGGTGGGATTCTTCATGCCGACAGGAACATCCAGGCCGCTCGCCGTCAAGCGGTGAAGCTGGTTTTCAACGGAACGTGCGCCAATCGCAACGTAGGTGATAATATCCGAAAGGTAGCGGTGATTCTCGGGATACAGCATTTCATCGGCGCAGCCGAACTCCAGCTCCTCCAAGGCTCTCATGTGCAGCTTGCGGATCGCGATCAAGCCCTTGAGCAGATCCGGAGCCGCATTGGGATCGGGCTGGTGCAGCATTCCCTTGTAGCCGTCACCCGTGGTGCGAGGCTTGTTGGTATAGATGCGGGGGACGATCAGGATCTTATCCGCAACCTTCTCCTGCACAAGACGCAGGCGGCTGATATAATCCAGGACCGAATCCTCGTTGTCTGCCGAGCAAGGTCCAATGACCAGAATGAATTTGTCGGATTCCCCCGAAAAGATCTTTTCCATTTGCGCAATGGTGGCTTCTCTTGTCTTTTTGCCAGCCTCGGACAGTGGAAATTGCTCCTTGATCTCCATAGGGATCGGCAATTTGCGGTAAAGCTCCATATTCATAATCAGTTACTTCCTTTCGGGGTTTCGTTGGGATCGGTGCATGTCTTATCAAAAAGGGTTCGTCTTGCCGTGGAGGTGCGCATCATCGCGCGCATCGCTTCGACATCGCCCGTGCGCAGCATTTCGCGAAGCCTTCCGAATTCCTCGGAGAAGGCATCCATCTGCCGCAAAAGCGCGTCACGGTTGAGCAAAAACAGCTCGGACCACATCTCGTCATTGATCTTTGCGATGCGCGTCAGATCGCGGAAGGAGTCGCCGGTGTATTGCTCCAAGGACGGAGATTGATTGCAGGTCATCAGCGTAACGGCAATACAGTGCGTCAGCTGGGAGAGGAAGGCAATCATCTCGTCATGCTCCTCGGGAGAAAGCTCCGTGATCCTTGCAAAGCCCAGTGTTTGTCCAAGCTCCTTGCAAAGCGCGATTGCCTGCGGAGTGTTCCTCTCGGTTGGTGTCACAATAAAATTCGCGCCGTGGAATACGCGATCGTCGCTGTATTCCACTCCGCTGGATTCCCTTCCCGCCATAGGATGGGCGGCAATGAATTCCACGTCCCGGCGCAGCATGCCCTGCACCTCGCGGACGATGCAGCCCTTGACGCCCGTAACGTCGGTGATCAGCGTTCCCGGACGGAAAAGGTCCTGATTTTTCTTGACCCAGTCTACGAATACGTGCGGATAGAGCGCAAAGATGATCAGATCGGCCTGCCGGATCAACGCAGGCTCCACCTCGGTCGTACCGTAAAGGATCATTCCCCGCTCCATCGCATAATCAATATCCTTTTGCTCCTTGGTAATGCAGAAAACGCGGTATCCCTTCTTGGAAAGCGCACGCGCGTATCCACCGCCGATCACACCAAGTCCGACAATCAGAATATTTTGGCTCCTATCAAGTTTCATTCTACCGCCTCCCCGTCAGATTCCTCGGCCCGAATGCCCAGGGCACGGATGGTATCAAAGAATTCCGGATAGCTCTGAGTCACTGCCTCGGCACCTCGTATACTGCCGCCCGTGAGGGTCAGCAGGACGGCAAGGGACAGCACGATACGGTGATCGTTGTGGCCCTGCAATGGGGCATCCGGTGCATGAAAGTCGGCGGGATAAACGACAACCGTATCCTCGTAAACCGTAAGGGAGGTTCCAAACCTTCGCAGCTCCTCTGCCATAGCCTCCGCACGATCGCTCTCCTTGATACGAAGGCGGCGCGTGCCGTTAAAGATGCCTCCGTTCTTTGCGGCGGCTACCGCAAAGAGGATCGGCCCGAGATCGGGACAGTCCCCAATGTGGATCGTAGGCGTTCCCTTACAGAGCATTTCAAAATAGCGCCGATACACGCGGTCACCCTGAATGCTGTCCTCGCGAAGTCCCCGAACGACAACCTCACCGCCAAACAATCCGAGCGCATCCAGAAAGGCCGCATTGGAATAATCCCCCTCCACCTCGGTTTCGGTCGCACGGTAGCTCTGTCCGCCGCGAACGAAGAGGGTATGCTCATCCTGCCAGATCACCTCTACGCCAAAGGTACGAAGTGCATCAATGGTCAGATTGATATAGGGCCGGCTTTCAATGGGGGGAGAAATACGAATCGTGCTATCCCCCTCCACCATTGGGAGTGCGAAAAGCAGACCGCTGATAAACTGGCTGCTGATATTGCCTACTACGGCATATTCGCCCGCTCGCAGCGGGCCTTGCACAAAGACACTTTGTCCATCCTGAAGATAGACCAAGCCCTTCTCCTCGCAGAGCATACGGTAAACGTCCATCGGACGCTGCATCAGGCTTTGGCTCCCGCAGAACATGACGTTCCTTCCGGAAAGCAACGCGATGGGGATCATAAAGCGAAGCGTGCTTCCGCTCTCATTGCAGGAAAGAATCCCCTCGGGAGAGGCGCTTCGCATATCCCGTCCGAGGACGGTAACCGTATCCCCATCCCGTTGGCATTCCGCGCCGAGAGCGCGTAAGCAATCCAGGGTTGCAAGCACGTCAGCGCTTCCCGAAATGCCGTGAATGACACTCTTTCCTTGGCACATTCCGGCACAGATGAGCAGGCGGTGCGCCATGCTCTTGGACGGGGGCGCCGTTACGCATCCGCTCGCCCGGCCGGGATGAATCTTCATTTGCATTCCGACTGCCCTCCCTGCTTCAGCAAAAGATCCATGGCGTCCAGATATCCCCGAACGCCCCGTCCCGAAACGGTTGCCACGCAGGCCGGGCGCAGGTAGCTGATTTTGCGAAAGTCCTCGCGCTCCTCCACACGGGAGATATGTACCTCCACGGTGGGAATGGAAACCGATTTTACCGCATCCAGAAGTGCGATGCTCGTATGCGTATAAGCACCCGGATTGATGACGATTCCGTCTGCCTTCTCAAAATAGGCCTCCTGGATCCAATCCACAAGATCTCCCTCATGGTTGGACTGACGGCAGACAACCGTAGCCCCGATCTCCGTTGCGTGATCACGGATCATGGCAAGCAACCCCTCATAGGTCGTGCTGCCGTAGTGATCCGGCTCCCGAATACCCAAAAAATTGAGATTGGGGCCGTTCAATATGTATAGCTTCATCGTGTTCCGAAATCCTTTCCGATCTCCCATGCGGTTTGCTCTGCATCCCCGGAGATCTCGATTCGTCTGTCTGCCGCCGCCGTATAGAGAGCATAGCGCTCCTCATAGCGTCGGCGAATGTCCTCGGCCGAGGACGCAAGCGGCCGATCCGGCGTAGGAAGCAGATCCTTGAGCTCCCGATCCAAAAAATAGAGTCTTCCGTTCCGACGAAGGGCCGCTACGTTTTCCTCTCGAAGGATCGCTCCGCCGCCCGTTGCGACAACCAATCCGTTCCTTTGCGCTACCCCTTCGCAGAGCATCCGCGTTTCCAGGTCGCGGAAGAAGACCTCTCCATCCTCTTTGAAAATATCGGAGATCTCTCGTCCGTCCGTATGCACGACCAGCTCGTCCGTATCAACAAATTCACGTCCGAGGGAATGGGCAAGCAGGCGTCCGACCGTACTCTTTCCGCTTCCGGGCATGCCGATCAGCACAAGATTTTCCTTCCTGCGAAGCAGGATTTCGTAAATGCGCTCCACCGTTCCCTTCGGATAGGTCTTATCCAAAAAGATCTCGGAGGCACGCATAGCCTGCGCGATCAGCATGAAGAGTCCGCCCTCGGCGGGGATGCCAAGACGGCGAGCCTCTAAAACAAGGGTGGACCGCACGGGATTATAGACGGCATCTGCCACTCCCTGCAAGCGCGGGAAGGAACGTACGTCCACCGCGGCAGCATCGGGATGCGGATACATCCCCACCGGCGTTGTATTGATCAGGATTTCAACGTCGGAATGCTCCTGATATAAGTCATCATATGTGATTACGCCATCCCGCGCACGCCTGCTGACCAAGAGGATCTCCGAAGCCCCCAGGGCCTCGGCAACGGCGCGCGAGGTTCGTGACGTACCACCCGTTCCAAGGATCGCAACCTTTCTTCCCGCAAGGGAAACTCCCATATGCTCAAAGAGGGCGCACATCCCGTAAAAATCCGTATTGTATCCGTAAAGCTTTCCGTCCCGTCGGACGATCGTATTGACCGCGCCAATGCGCTTCGCCTCCTCGTCCACAAAGGAAAGATACGGAATGACCGTTTCCTTATACGGAATGGTCACATTGATACCGCAAAAGTCCCCCTCCTTGAGAAACGGGCCGACCTCATGCGGCGCAAGCTCGCAAAGCTCATAAGAATAATCTGCCAGAAGCGCATGGATCTCCGGGGAAAAGCTGTGTCCCAGGCGCTCGGCAATGCAGCCGTATTGCATACGCGAGCCTCCTTACGCCTTCGCCTCGGGAGAAAAATAATCCGTCCCGAATCGCGTTGCAAGAAGATCGCAAAGAACCAACGCGCTGATGCTATCCACGACAACACGCGCGCGATGCAGGATCGCGGGGTCGTGTCTGCCCGAAAGAAGCAGGGGCTTCTCCTGCATTGCGGCCAGATCTACACTCTCCTGCTCCCGAAAGATCGAGGGCGTCGGCTTGACGGCCGTGCGGAAGATCAAGGGCATTCCGTTTGTGATCCCGCCGTTGATCCCTCCGTTTCGATTGGTACGCGTTTGCACCTGCCCTTGGCAGACGCAGAAGGGATCGTTCGCTTGGCTTCCGCGCATCTCCGCGAATCCAAAGCCATCTCCAAACTCTACGCCCTTTACGGCAGGAATCGAAAAGAGTGCGTGGGAAAGAAGTCCTTCGACCGTATCAAACCAAGGCTCGCCAACCCCTGCGGGCATACCGATCACGGCACTTTCCAGAATGCCGCCCACGCTATCCCCCTCGGCCGCCGCGGCCTCGATCGCCGCCACCATCTCGGCAGAGGCACTCTCCGAAAGAACGGGAAATTGTTTTTCCCGCAGGCAGGAAAGATCCGACGCCAACTCCGAAAATGCACGGTCGCGTACCTTTTCCAGCTGCAAAATATGGGTTCCAAGGAAGATTCCCTTCGCTTCCAGGGCGGAAAGCAGAATCGCTCCCGCCGCAACAAGGGGCGCGGTCAGACGTCCCGAAAAATGACCTCCTCCGCGATAGTCCTGGTATCCGTGATATTTACACTCTGCGGTATAATCGGCGTGGCCGGGCCTGGGAAGCCCCTTTTGATAATCCGCACTCTTGGTATTGGTATTGGGAATCAGAATGCACAAGGGGGTCCCTGTGGTCCTTCCCTCAAATACGCCGCTGACAATCTCGACCGGGTCCGGCTCAACGCGGGCCGTGGAGATTTTTCCAAAAGGACGGCGCAACGAAAGCTGATGCGCAATCCGCTTTTCATCCACCAAGATCCCGGGAGCCAGGCCGTCCAGAACGGCACCGATCCGAGGGCCGTGACTCTCCCCAAAAAGGGTCAGGGTCACATTGTTTCCAAAGGTGTTTTTCATCTGCGTACAATCCTTTCAATTCTTCGAAAGCGCAGAACGGATCCCCGCTTTCCAGTCCTCAATCTCTTCGTCCGAAAGCACAAAGCTTCCGATCTCCTCCACACGCACGACCGAGATCACGCTTCCCTTGCACTTTTTATCGTGGGAAGCCAGCTCCAGCATTTCCTCCAAGTCGCCCTCCAAGGACGTAGGAAGTCCTACGCGGGAGAGCAACGGAAGCAAGCGTGCGCGAATGGCGGGAGTGCACATCGGAAGCATTCCCAATGCAACGCATTCTCCGTGATACAGACCGTTCTCCGTCTGCGATGCCTCAATGCCATGTCCCAACGTATGTCCGAAATTCAAAATCTTGCGAAGTCCCGCTTCTCTTTCATCCTGCTCGACCACGTTCTTCTTGATGCGAAGGGATCGTTCGATCACCGTATCCATGACCTTCATGGGATCCTCGCGCTCCAAAAGCGCAAAGAGATCCGCATCCGACGTCATTGCCATCTTGATGGACTCAGCGAGTCCGTTTGCAATCTGGAGCGTCGGAAGTGTGGAAAGCACCTCGGGATCGATCAGAACGCGCTTGGGCTGATAAAACGCGCCCACGATGTTCTTGACCCCACCGAGATTGATCGCAACCTTTCCGCCGATCGAGGAATCCACCTGCGAGAGCAGCGTGGTGGGAATATTATAGAAATCAATGCCGCGCATATAGGACGCCGCCACGAATCCGGCCAGATCCCCGACAACACCGCCGCCAACGGCAACAACGCAGTCGGTGCGCGTAAAGCCCTCCTGCAGCAGGCGTAAGCAAAGCCTTTCGAAGCAAGCAACGCTCTTGCTTACCTCCCCCTGCTCCACCGTGACGATCACTGCATCCCGACAGGACCTTGCCACCGTTTGGGCATAGATCGGCGGAACGCCGTCATCCGTGACGATCAGTACACGGCGATTCAGGTTCAGATAGTCCGCGGCACGCCCCAGCGCTCCGCGCTCCAATAGAATGTCGTATCCGCGCTCCTGCAGCTCCAGATGTAAAACCATTTCCTTCTCCTTTACGATCCTGCCTTGGAATAGGTGCCAACCATTTTGAGGCGGTCACAGAATGCCTCCAGCTCCCCGAGCATCTCCTTGCCCGCAGGACTGTGAACGGCACCCTCGGCCTCAACGTAAAAATAGTATTGCCACAAAAGCTCCTTCATGGGGCGGCTTCGCAGGCAGCGCATATTGAAACCATGCTGACCGATGACGTCAATGGCCTTGGCAAGCGCTCCCGCCTCGTTCTTTACCGTGAACATCAGGATAAAATGCTCGCCCATCTCCGCCTTCTTGTGGAGATGCTCGCTTCCGGAAAAGACCGCAAAGCGCGTCGTGTTGGTACGGCTGGCGTTGATGTTGCGCGCCTTAACCTGCAGACCGAAGATCTCCGCAGCCTCCTCGCTGGCGATGGCCGCGATCGAAGGATCCCCATTTTCGGCAACAAACTTGGCCGCCAGAGCGGTATTGCTGTATTCCACCGGCTCCCATCCCTGTTGGCGGATATATTCCGCACACTGTCCGAGCGCCTGCGGATGACTGACAACACGCTTGATCTGCTCCATTTTGGTTCCGGGAAGGACCAAAAGATCCTGCGTGACCGCAAGCTCTATCATGGCATTGACATATAGGCCTCCCGCAAACATCAGATCCGTGACCTGACCGACCTCGCCGTTGTAGCTGTTTTCCAAGGGCAGAACGGCAACGTCGCATTTCCCTTCCTCCACAGCGCGGTAGGCATCCGCAAAATCTCCGAAGGCCACCTTGCGTGCCGTCGGGAAAAGCTTTCCCGTTGCGATATGCGCAAACGCGCCCTCGGTTCCGCAATAGGCAACGCGCATTCCCTCCAGTATCTTGTGCTGATAGGAGCGGGAGATGGCCATATTATTCTTCAAAAAATTGACGTAATAGGCGCGAAGCATATCATCCTCCACGCGTCCCGCGTTTTTGCGAAGCACCAGCTCCTCCCGCGCGGGATCGAGAACAGGAAGCCCCTTCTCCTTCTTATAGGCAGCCACCTTCTCGGCCGCTCTCATGCGGCGCACGAAAAGCTCCGCCATCTCGCGGTCCACCTCATTGATCTCAAGTCTTGCCTGTTCCAACAGATCCATTGTCTTTCTCCTTTAAGGGAATCTTCTTCGCACTTGTCATCCGAGCCCGTAGCTTCTTGCAAGGCGTTGGAATGCAGGGAGTGACCGCTCAACCTGCTCCGTCGTAACGCAATAGGAAATGCGCACATAGCCATCACAGCCAAAGTCCTCCGAGGGGACCAGCAAAAGCTCCTCCGCCTTTGCGCGCTCGCAAAACGCACACGCATCACCGTCGGGAGCCTTGACAAACAAATAGAACGCACCCTTTGGGGGAACGACGGAAAAGCCGTAGGCCGTAAGGCTCTCCAGGAGCAATCGGCGGTTGGTGTCGTACACCGAAAGATCCGCCGTCATTCCCAATACCGAGGGGATCAGATACTGAAAAAGAGTCGGTGCGCAAACGAATCCAAGCGCTCTTCCCGCTCCGCAAACGGCCGCATACAGATCCGAAAAATCCTTGGCGCGGGGAGATACCATCACGTATCCAATGCGCTCCCCCGGAAGCGAGATCGACTTGCTGAAGGAATAGCAGACGACCGTATTCTCATAATCGTTCGGCAGATACGGAACCTCGGTATCGCCATAAACCAGCTCCCGATAAGGCTCGTCCGCGATCAGGTAGATCGGCTCGCCGATACGCTCGGAGCCCCGACGCAGGATCTCACTCAACCCTTTGGCATTTCCCGCGGTCAGAACCGCCCCTGTCGGATTGTTCGGAGAATTGACCAAGACGGCGCGCGTGCGTTTTGTGATTGCGTCTTCAAGCGCCTGCAGATCAGGCTGAAAATCCGGTGCGCCGCAGGGCACGGGAATTACCTTGGCACCCGTGCGCTCTACAAAGACGCGGTACTCGGGAAAGAAGGGGGCAAGCAGGATCACCTCGTCGCCGGGATTCAGGATCGCGGTCAAGGAAACCGTCAGAGAGGCTGCGGCACCTGCTGTCAGATAGAAGCAATCCGCCCGAAGATCTGCCCCATAGGTACGGTTGAGATAGTCTGCAATGGATTGGCGAACCCCGAGATCTCCCTGTGCGGACGTGTATCCGTGCAGCTTGACAGGATCGCTCTCCTGCAAAAGCTCCACCAAACGTTCGCGCACCGCGTCGGGAGCGGGGACACTGGGATTACCCAAGCTGAAATCAAAGACGTTCTCCTCCCCGATCTCCTGCTTGCGCAGCTTTCCGTATTCAAACAGCTCTCGGATCACGGATCTTCTCGATCCAAGCTCCTTCATTCGTTCATTGACCATGTGATACCTCCAAGTTAACAATGTTAACTTTGTTATCCCTATTATACATGATATTGAAAAAAAGTCAATAGTTTTTTTGAAATTCCCCTTGAAAATCCTCCTATCATATGATAAAATGATACCGAAAGCAATCGAACTTGCGGACAATGCCGTTTTGCAAGTTAACAATGTTTACAAGAGGAGAAGGACATGGAAGAAGGCTACACTGCAAGTGCCGTCCGCGAGCGGCTCATCATCGCTGGCATCCGAGAGCTGGAAACGCACGGACTCAACGATTTTTCCCTGCGCCGCGTGGCCGTTGCCAGCGAGGTTTCCTGCGCGGCTCCCTATCGCCATTTTCGCGACAAGGAAGAACTGATCCTGGAGATCATCCGCTACATTAACCGGCAGTGGACACTCCTGCAGGAGCAGATCCTGCGCGCCTTCCCTGCCGATGAGGTCCATTGCCTTTGCGAGATCGGAATCGCGCATATCCGCTTTTGGATCGCAAATCCCAATTTCCGCTCCGTGCTTCTCCTGGACGCCAACGAGCAGGATGATCCTCGTCTGGTCGAGCGCCGCAAGATCAGCGACGGAATCGCCTCCCTGATCCACGCCTACTGTCAAAAGCGAGGCGAGGAAGGCCAAAAGGCAACCGAAAAAGCCTATGCATTCCAAGCCTTGATCTACGGAACTGTCCTGATGCTGGGCAATCAGGAGCTTTCCAACGACAGCAGCACCATCGGCATGATCCGCTCCGAATTGGAGAAAATCCTGACGGCATAAAAGCAGAGCGTATCCCTGCCATGCACCATGGCAGGGATACGCTCTTTTGTATGGAGTGTTAATTTTCTTCCTTTTCCTCCTGCGCACGAACGGCTTCCGTCCAGCAGGCGTGGCACATGGCAACGTAGGAATCGTTGCCTCCGATGAGGATCTGTCCGCCGCGCGTGATGATTTTTCCGTTGTCGTCGATGCGGGCGTTCACAATCGCCTTCTTCCCGCAGGAGCAGATCGTCTTGATCTCGGTGATGGAATCCGCCACCTCAAACAAACGGCGGCTTCCCTCGAAGAGATGTGTCAGAAAATCGGTGCGCAGGCCGAAGCAAAGCACCGGGACGTCAAGACGGTCCACGATCCGCCGCAGCTGATCAATCTGCTCGGACGTAAAAAACTGGCACTCATCCGCGATCACAGCATGGCATTCGCGGTGATGCTTCTCAAAGAGAGCATAGATGTCCGCCTCGGGATCGATCACGTCTGCGGTCGCCTGCAGTCCTACACGGGAATAGACCACATCAGCACCGTCACGGGTATCGAGAGCGGGCTTGATGAGCCAGACCTTCATGCCTCGCTCCTGGTAATTGAATCGGGTAATGAGGGCGTTTGCGGTCTTGGAGGACCCCATCGCGCCGTATTTGAAG
>JAFOGE010000012.1 GCA_017386965.1 Clostridia bacterium | reverse complement strand
GTATGCCGTGTTTTATATTCGGGGACACCGATCCGATGCTGCTCTGCCCGGACAAGGATTCCATTCTTGAGAGCAGCAATCTTACATAATTTTTCCAAAGGTATTTACAAACCTCGAAAATTATGATATAATAGCGGTGTCACACAAACTGAATAATCGGTATTAGGGGTATTTTCTGTTTCAGGGATACTATACCCTTTTTTGAGCATACCTAAATGTACGGACTTGGTAAAAACGCAGGCTCCTCTAATTTAGGTATGGCTGAAATATTCCTATCCCGATTAGTTTGTGTGACAGCAATCGGAGTTGGCGTTTTTCGGTGCGTAGCTTCGGCTGCGCACCTTTTTTGTATGCGAATGGGAGGACATATGACGCAAAAACAAGAAGAACGGGATGTTACCGGTGTAAAGCTGACCCCCGGGAATCCCGGCGTTTGCCTTGGGAACGGTGAGAATGACTTTGAATGCTGCTGCGATGAGTGTGATTTCTACTTGCTTTGTTTTCCTGAATTCGATCCCGGAAAAGACAACATCCATGAGAACAAAGCCTATCCCGGATGAGCATAGAAAAAGGACGAGGAATTTTCTACAATTCTTCGTCCTTTTATCGTAGCGGAGTGGTATGCAACCGAGGCTTTCACCGGCCTTTTTGAACACACCCGCACCTTTCCATCGTTCTCCGATTCCCCGGCAATCAAAGATCGCCCGAGGCAATGCGGTCCAGCATGATCTGTGCGCTCTTGACGTTCGTCGCAAGCGGAATGTTTTGCACGTCACACAGACGCAGCAGGGCCGAAACGTCCGGCTCATGGGGCTGTGCCGTAAGCGGATCGCGCAGGAAGATCACCATGTCCAGCTTCCCTTCTGCGATCATGGAACCGATCTGCTGATCTCCTCCAAGAGGTCCGCTCTTCATCCGCTTGATCTTCAGACCCGTTTCGCCCATGACAAGCGTGCCGGTCGTTCCCGTGGCACAAAGCTCGTGCCCGGAAAGCACCTCCTTGTAGCGAACAGCAAGATCAATCATTGCATCCTTCTTTTTATCGTGTGCGATCAGTGCGATCTTCATAGACTTTTTCCTTCCTTACATCCAATGTATTCGTTCTTGGTTACAAAATCGCAATTTGCAAGGCTACGCCATTTTTCGGATATGCTCGGCAATATATTCTTCCATATCCACGCCCTGCAAATCGAGTGCCAACGCCAGCTCGGCATAGAGATAGCGTTTTGCGTTCTCCGCAAAGGATCGCTCGGTTTCGGAAATGCGCTGTGCGCGCGCAGTCTTCTCCCCGATACGGCGATAAACCGTCTTGATCACGCGCACCCATTCCAAGGGTTCATGCGTACGCATTGCCTCGGTGTATTTGTTTCGCAAAAGCTTCGCGTCGGATTCCTCGATGGCATCCACCATAGGAATTCGATCCAGGAGCGCGCATGCCTCCTCCCGGCTGAGCAGACGGCGCAGGAAGACCTGATCGCTGTCAACCGGAATATACATCACTCCGTTGCTATCATGGATGGACTGCATTACATAGTACTGCCGATCCGCAGGCATGTTGTCCAGCGGAGCAGTTTGGATGTCGGTGATTCTGCAGATCCCTCCGGAGCTGTAAAAAACGTACTCATCCGTCTGAAACATAGCACACCCTCCCTATACAAGAAAGATTTCCTACGCTCCTATTATATCATATTTTTTCCAAAAATGTAATAGGCTTTTTTGAAAAAAATGATTTTTTTTGAAATGTGCAAACGGAGGAAAGGCGATCAGTTGTCGGGAATCTGCTCCGTGCTTCCTCTCTCGTGCATCGACACATGGGCATCCCCGGCCTGTGGGCCAACCAGGTCCTCCAAGCACCGCATCGTGGCAGGGGGATCGTAGGTGCGGTAATGCACGTGCAGAATATCTCCTGCGGAAATTCCCGTCAAGCCGCCGTGATGCGTCGGGCTCTTATCGACGGAAAGGATCACACAGGCGGGCGGCCACAGCACGTCGCGAATCTCCTTCCCTACAGCGAATGCACCCTCGCGAACGGTCAGCTCCGTGTCGATGATCTGCGCTGCCTTGCCCTCGTTTTCCTCCTCCACACGCCTCTCGAGAACCTTCTCATTGAATGCCTCAACACCGAAGATCTCGATCACAAGGAAGGACACCGCAACGCCCATGGTGACGGCCAGAATGTTCGGCTCGGCACCGAGTGCCTCAAGCGCAAAGTGAAGCGCAGTGATGGGTGTGCGTGCCGAGGCGCTGAAGAAGGAGGCCATACCAACCGTGAGCAGAACGGTGTAATATTCCTCGCCAACCAAGCCAAAGCCGATGCACAGACGGGCGCAAAGCGCACCGAGTAAGGCGCCAAGCACCAATGTCGGGAAGAAAAGTCCGCCGGGAGCGCCGGAGGCATTGGAAAGGATCAAGAGAAGCGCGCGAACGCCAAAATACAGGAGCAGAAGATACCAAACGCCGTGTCCGTGCATCAGCTCCTCGATCAAGGATTCTCCGGAGCCGATAAAGCGAGAGGATCCCAAGCCGATCAAAGCCACTGCAACGAAAACCAGCGCAAGCTTAAGCTCATTCGATACCCGACTCCGCTTTTTCCGCAGGAAGCGGGAGATCAAAGAATAAAGCTTGGTAAAGAGCATGGCAAAGATTCCGCAAAGGACACCGATCACAAGAATAATCCAGTACTCCTTCAAGGGAAGAACCGCATCGATGTGCAGACGGAAGATCGCAGGAGAGATCCCCGCGAGATCGCATAGGAAGTGCATCGTCATCGAGCCGGAAACCACGCTGATGCCCGCGACCATAAAAAGCATAGGAGAAAAGCGGCGGTGCGCCTCCTCAAAGGCAAAAAAGAGGCCGGTAAGCGGAGCGCCGATCGAGGCGGCAAAGCCCGCACAGGCTCCACCCGTCATGATATAGCGATCCCAGGCCATATTCTTCTTCCCGAGAAGGCGAACCGTTCCCCGCCCCACGGCCGTGCCCATTTGCACGCCGGGCCCATCATTGCTCAAGGGGACACCGGCAAGAAAGGACAGAAGTGCGGAGCTGAAAAGAACGAGCAGACTTTTGAGCCATCGAAACTCAATCAGCCCGCGCACGATCGCAATCGACGTCGGGATTCCGCCGCCACGGCATTCGGGTGCCGCACGGAGAAGAAAGGCCACCGCAAGACCAAGCCCAGCAGCCCCGAGCAAAAGAACGGGAAGCCATATGGGATTGGTGCGAACGAAGGAATAGATGTCCGCAGAGAGATTGACAACGAAGCCCGCCGCGATCTTGAAGGCGAAAACCAAGGCACCTGTCAGAATACCGGTAATCGCAGAAAAGATAAAGCAAGGCATCAAAATATTTTTGATATAGTGAAAGCGCGTTTTTTTCAAGGCAGCGCCCCCTTTCCGAGGAAACGTAAAGAATACTTCCCTTGCGGGATACTTCTATTATAGCATTCCCCTTTTCTCTTGTCAAGAAAAGGCGCATCGAAAAAAAGGAGAGGAAGCCGACCGAACGAGGGGGAGAAATTTGAAGGCTGCTCTTGACAGAGGGAGAAAAATCTGCTATAATGAGGGGCGGAAAGCGATTCACCGGCAAGAAACGCGCGAGGATCCTTCCAAGAGCCATCGGGATGTAGCGCAGTTGCGCATGGTTTGGGAGCATGTGACCGGCTCGGAGTTCAACCAAGAGTGAAGACGCCGAAAAGCCTTGTAAATACTGACTTTTTCGGGTGTTACCCTTTTCAAAAAAACGCCGGCAAAATGTTTTGACCACAGATTTGACCACTTACGGAAAATGACCTAAAAATCGAATATTTTTCACACTTCGGGGTGTGGCGCAGTTGGTAGCGCGCGACGTTTGGGACGTCGATGCCGCAGGTTCGAATCCTGTCGCTCCGACCAAAATTGTGCTTTTTGCACCAAAAAATCAGTCCTTTTCAAAAAAACAGGACTGATTTTTTGTTTATTATGCTTATTGTGCTTGTTTGCTGAATACCACGTTTTTTCACGCAAATGCTTTCTTTCGGCACAAGATACCGATTTTTAGATTTTTTACAGACATTTGCGCAAGCTTTTTGAAATCCCCTTTTCTTTGACTACTGCACCGCAAATTTTGAGGGCTGACGATTTTGTTTCGTCAGCCCTCTTTGGCATTTAGGCGGTTTTCGCTTTTTTCTTTTCGGCTGCGATCTCCGCTTTCTTCTCAGCAATCAATTCTTCGAGTAGCTTTTCGCATTCTTCTCTCGTCTTGGCGTAGACATTAAATTTCTTCCGCTTGCCATCTGGCATTCTCGGATAGAAGCTGCCTTCCCAAAGGGTGTCGTTGATCTGATACACGCAACCGGTGCCGCTCTTTCTTATCTTGGGCTTGTACGGCTCAAAAACCGTTTCTGTGGCGATATCACGGCTTGGCTCGGTACTTGCCTTGCTTTCGGTTATCGTCGACATTTCGGCGTCTGTACCGCCTATTTCTCGGTCAATACGAACCGCCGCCTGCTGTTGCAT
>JAFOGE010000124.1 GCA_017386965.1 Clostridia bacterium | reverse complement strand
CATAGCTTGCTTTAAGAGTCTGACCTACAATAGTATCTCCGCTTACAGGAAGCGCAGTAACGCTGTTGCTACCGAAGATAGCCGCCTTTTCTTCATCGCTGTAATCCTTGTACAGCTTATTAAATTCATCTGCACTAAGATTTTTATCCAGATAGTTTACTACATTTTTTCCACCCATTTCAAGCACTTCTTCTTTGAAGAATGAGCTGTCAAGGTAGAATGCAGGTCTGAGTGCTCGACCACTTGTACACTTTGTTTTCATAGTCTTGAAAACTCCGACCTCTTTGCCTATTGCGTAATACTGGTCTGCCGCACCCTTTACAGGAGTTCTTGTCCAGAACGTGCCAAGCCCGTCTGTACCGATTATTCCTTCAAATTCATTAATGTATTCCGTAATCGAAATCACACTTATCGGTGCAACATATACATGATGACCTGTAAAGCCCGCCTCAGCACCGCCGTAGGCGGCAAAGTGCTTGACGCAGGAGGCCAGATGATCGTGCGCGGAAATGTCCTCGCCCTGGTAGGCCTTGACCTGTGCCGCGCCCATCACCGAGGCAAGATAGGGATCCTCGCCGCAGGTCTCCATCACGCGTCCCCAGCGCGGGTCACGCGCCAGATCGACCATGGGAGAGAAGGTAACGTGAATACCGGCGGCAGCCGCCTCGCGTGCGGCCATCTCGGCGCACTCGTAAAGAAGTGCGGGATCAAAGCTGCCCGCCATGGCAGGGCCGATAGGGTAGACCGTGCGGAAGCCGTGAATGACGTCGAACATAAAGAGAAGCGGGATCCTGTTATGGTCCTCCTGCAAATGCCGCTCCTGAATCACTCGGATGCGTTTTGCTCCAACACCGTTGAGGCAGGAGCCAACTCTTGACAGTTCCTCGGCCGTCATTCCCCAATCCTGTGCAGGACCGGTCAGCTCGGCCTCCGCGCCAAAGGAATTGGTGCCGATCTGGATCAGCTGGCCAACCTTTTCCTCCAGCGTCATTTGTGCAAGTAAAGCGTGAATATCCTTCATTCTTTTTCCTTTCTCCGCCTGCAAAAGCAACGGAATCCGATATTGATGAAGAAAAAGAAACTCCTTCGATCATCCAAAATGCCAAAGCGCATTTGAAAAAATGAAGGAGTCCTGTGCGGCAAAGCCGTTTAATTTTCCTTGAGAGCCATCTCCAGCCAGATCAGACCCATCGTAAAGGCATCATGCAAGCCCTCCTTGGAGCCCTGCTTGATGATCTTATTCGGATCCTTGGAATCAATCACCTGGATCAAAATATTCTTTGGCAGCTGCTTTCCGTCCACATCCTTATAGGACATGATCTCCAGCACCAGAATGCATTTTTCGGTCATGTCGCCGTAGCAGATGGTGTTTCCCTCGCGAACCAGCGGTTTCCCGAGGTATTCCAGATGCGATCCGGAAACCAACGGTCTTGTATCCTTTTCCACGCCGTGTTCCTCCTTCTGTCATAGTGTTCGATGCAATGCTCTTACATTCAAATTTTATTGTATCACAAATTCGAAAAAAAGTCAATCCCTATTTCCAAAATCCGCAAAAATCAAAGGTCATTCAAAGCAATATCGGCTTCTGCCGCAGAAGTGTTGCGGGAGCGATGGGCTTTGGCAAGCAAAGGCTATAGATCGAAAGCGCACGGAACGCCAGCGCATTCTGCCGCTCGGCATCCGCATTTCGCGGCAGCTCGCTCTGCTTTGTAAGGATCGGGATCTGCCCCTCCTTGCGCATCTTGGCAAGGAACGTGCGTCCTTCGGCATTTGCGCCAAGCAATCGGACGTAGGCAGGCGCGCGGCGAAGATCCTCGCGCGTGACACCTGCAAGGGCAAAGAGAATGCCGCGCAGAATGCGGGCATTGGTGTATTTCTTGGTCGCGCAGAGGGCAAGAAGCTCCTCCAGCGTGCAGGCCTCTGCCGCCCTTTGCGCCAGGCGGTTGCCAAGACCGCCGCTCAGGTCCGCAATCCCATCCAGCTCCTCCGCCTTGGCCGTTCGGAAGCAGCCGAGGATCCAGGCCTCGGCGCGTGAGAGCGCGGCAGGAGCCATCCCCCGCGCAACGGCTCCCCGCAGGGAGGCCTCGGTAACCGTCGGAAGATACGGAACGATCGAATCCAATCCTGCCTCCAAAAAGCGCTTTCGAAGCGCGCTCGCGGAAGGGGGTATGCCAATTTGCAGGGTCTGCTCGTGGAATCCGCTTCCCTGTCGCAGGACCACGTGCGGCGTCATCTCTGCTCCCTGTAAGCGGATCGCGCGAAGATAGGAAACGGCAAGAATATCGTTGGGAAGTGCTTCTGCCCGCGTCCCCGTCTGCTCCGAAAGCAGCTCGAAAAAGGTCTGCGCCGTCCCGGCAGCGGTACGGCCGGCTTCGGCATAGGCAGATTGGAATTCTTCCGTCAGGACCTGCTCGGCCATGCGCCAAAGAGTGTCCAAATCCCCGCTCTCCGAGCCAAACCAAAGCTCCCCGACACCAAGACGGGCAAGGATCGAAACGCCCGCAGAGGCGAAGAATTCCGCACCGGAGGAGGAATATGGGAACGGAAGCTCCAGAACGACGTCCGCGCCTCCGTGCAGGAGGGCCTCCGCGCGCGAAAGCGGATCCGCAATCGCGGCCTCCCCGCGTTGGGTAAAGCATCCGCTCATCACGCAAACGACTGCCTCCGCCCCGCCTCGACGTGCCTCTCGGATCAAATGAAGATGCCCCTCGTGCAGAGGGTTGCATTCACAAATAATACCCGCGCTTCGCATAAAATTCCTCCTTTCCGATCGGCTTTTCTTCATTATCCCCATTATAACACGGCAAAATTCCTTTGTCAACCGAGAAATACACAGACAAAGCCGCCGAAAGTCCGAAAATGCTCCGCTTTGCCAAGGAAAAGTTTGCAAAATGCGCGGAAAATGCAAAAAAACTATTGACAAAATGGGGGAAAGTAGGTATAATAATTATTGTCGCATTTTATGTCAACCAAATGGAGGTGGGTAATTGTGATTTTGGATATGCGTCCGATGCTCCGCGGAGAGGTGGATCACATCCATATCGATTACCTGCTGACACCTGATCTTCCGGATGGTGCGGAGTTCGACGGCGACGCGCACGTGGTCGGGGACATTACCGATAAGGCAGGCTATATGCACCTGACCTTGACGGCAAACCTCTCCTATACCGCAGAGTGCGCCCGTTGTCTGGAGCCCGTCAGCGGAGACTTTGCCGTTCAGCTCGAACGGACGGTCGCTGCGGAGGGCACTCTTACCCAAGAGCAGCTGGAGGAGAATGTGGACGAGTACGCCGTGATCGAAAACGGCACACTCGATCTGGACGAGGCGATCCGCGAGGAGATCCTTTTGTCCTTCCCCATGCGCATCCTCTGCCGGGAGGATTGCCCCGGCCTGTGTCCCAAATGCGGAAAGCCCAAGCGCCTTGGCGATTGCGGTTGTCCTACGTGGGAT
>JAFOGE010000123.1 GCA_017386965.1 Clostridia bacterium | reverse complement strand
GCGAGGTTCCGCATCCCAACACCATGGATCTTGTCGCCTACTGCGGCGACGCGGAGTGCGGCAGCGCGCGCGTGTTCAGCGTGGGAGGGGGAAGCATTCTCTTTGAGGGGGATGCCACCGTTACGCTCCCGAGCATCTATCCGCACGATCGCTTTGAGGAGATCGACGCCTATTGCCGAAAAAAGGGCATCCGTCTTTGTGATTACGTGGTCGAGGTCGAGGGAGAGGGCTTCCTTTCCTACATGGCGGAGATTTGGGCGGCCATGAAGCGCTCGATCGAGCGGGGACTGGAGGATGAGGGCATCCTTCCGGGCGGTCTTGGCGTGGTCAAGAAGGCGCGCTCACTCTACGAGAGCGAGCATATCGACGAGCGCCCCGAAACACGGGAGGGAAGAATGGTCTGCGCATATGCCTTCGCCGTTAGTGAGCAGAATGCCTCGGGCGAGGAGATCGTTACCGCGCCCACCTGCGGAGCGGCAGGCGTACTTCCTGCGGTTCTGTACTATCAGCAAAAGAAGAATGGGTATAGCGATGCCGAGATCCTGCGTGCGCTTTGCACGGCGGGCGTGATCGGGAATCTGATCAAGACGAACGCTTCCATCTCGGGAGCGGAATGCGGATGTCAGGCCGAGATCGGCAGTGCCTGTGCGATGGCGGCCGCTGCCTTGGCGGAGCTGTTCGGGTTGAGCATTCCCAAGATCGAATACGCGGCCGAGATCGCGATTGAGCATCATCTGGGACTGACCTGCGACCCCATCTGCGGACTGGTGCAGATCCCCTGCATCGAGCGAAACGCCGTTGCGGCGATGCGCGCGATCAACGCAGTCAATCTTTCCAGCTTCCTCTGGAATACGAGAAGAATCTCCTTTGACCACGTGGTACGCACCATGAAGGAAACGGGGCGCGATATGCGAACCTCCTATAAGGAAACCTCCGAGGCAGGGCTTGCAAAGCTTCGGCTTTGAAGATCGCGGAGCGCATTTCGCGGTGCAGTGCCTCCCTCCTTTCGTTTTTTTTCGAAAACCGGATGCATCGTCTGTAACCAATTTCCCAAAATGACGACTTATTCTGTGTAAGGAAAAAGGAGGTGTATGCTATGGAACGCAAAACAAAACGGTTGTGCTTCGCCATTCCCTTGCTTTGCCTGCTTACGGTTGTCGCGCTTCTGCTTCCGGCGTCTGCCAACTCGGCACAGACCTGGTTCCAAGGGCAGGATTCCACAGGTGCCTTTATGCCGGAGGGAAGCGAGAGCCCGATCGTGGTAGAGGGGGAGCGGCTGATCTTTGACCTTCCGCATTTTCCCGTGCTTTACGGAAACGTGCAGGAGAACGCCGAATACGCCGCGCGCGTGACGGCGGAATACACCTTTTACAATCCGTCGGAGTACACCGTCACCTCGCGTTTGCTCTTTCCCTTTGGAATGAAGCCCTACTATATGGATGACGCCTACGATCCCCAAACGGGGCAGCGCGTCTCCTTTGATGATACGGCCGCCTATTCCATCACGCTGGATGGCGAGGAGGTGGAGCGGCGCGTGCGCCACACGCTGGGTGACGGGTGGAATTTTGACCTTGGAAGCGCACTCCAATGCTTCTCGGATACCTTCTACACCGATGGCTTCTTCTCACCCGACATGACGGTGACGAAATACGTTTATCGCACAAGTGGCGTGGAGAAGAAGGACTACCCCTCGGCGGCGGTGGCCTTTGCGATTCCTCCGCGCGAGGGCTTTGGCGAGGAGCGGCGCGTTTGGTTCCCGCAGATGCATCTTTACCGAACGCAGTTTCAAAAGTCCTCTGCCGGAACGTGGGTGGATTTTTCGCCCGAGAACGAGATCGCGCTCTATGTGCTTGGGAAGCCCCTGGACGAGCCGATCGAGTGGAGCTTTTACAAGGACGGAGGGCTGGATCGCTTTGAGAAGATCGAGGGAACGATCACGCTGCTTCGCACCGAAACGCAGACGCTTCGCGCGCTTGCGCTTGCCGATTGGTACGCGGAGAGCGGTGTGAGCGAGGTGGATTGGTACAACGCCGTGGTTGCCGCGCTCCTGGAGGGCGAGGAGGTCGGCGGTGTGATCCGCGCGGATCGCTATGCGCCCGGAAACGATCTGACGAGCCGCCTGATGCGCTGGTACGAGTACGAAATCACCTTTGCGCCGGGCGAGCGACGGATCAACACCGTCACCGCGCCCATCTATCCCGCGGTGGACATGGACTGGGAGCCCGACGTGTACGAATACACCTACCTGCTTTCCCCTGCCGCCACCTGGGTGGATTTCGGCCGCATCGAGATCTTGATCAACACGCCGTATTATATCGTCAACGACAAGCATAACGCTTTTGAAAAGACCGAGCAGGGATACCAAAGGATGCTCCCGGGACTTCCCGAAGGGGAGCTGACCTTCTCCCTCTCCACCGTCGAGGATCCGGAGCTGCCGGATCACAACGGCTGGGCGACGCTGTTCTGGATTCTGCTTGCCGGCTATGCCATTCTTGTGGCCTACGGCGCGGTCATTGCCATTGCGCTCTTTGTATGGAATCTTCTTCGTATCGGCATCGTCGCGCTGATCGTTCTCATTCTCCGAAAGCGGGAGAAGAAAAAGAAGGACGAATAGCCTTGCCATAAAAAGCCGTCCGTGCGCATGCTCCAAGCGGAAGCATGCGCACGGACGGCTTGTTTTGGGTGATGAAAGCCCGCTTCGCGTGAAATGACACGCGAAGCGGACCTTTGCTTTGGGGAAGGGGAGAGGCTTATTCGGCAGCCTCTGCTTTTTCCTTGAGGATCTTGTTGATGGTGCCTACCAGCTTCTTGGCCATCAGGAGCGCGCCCTCCTCGTCGGGGTGCCAGCCGTCACCGCCGCGCGACGCGGGAACGTAGACCTGCGCGGTTTTGCAAACGAAGATGTTGGCATCCTCGCCGCCAAGCTCGTTGATCACGTCCTGCGTGGGGCCCCAGAAGTTCTGGTCGTGGTAGCCGTCCAGCCAGATGATCGGCACGTCCTCGCCGTATACCTCGCGCAGCTTCAGAATGAATGCGCGAGCCTTCTGCTTATAAACGTCTATATCCGCGCCGCGCACCGCGTCGTTGACACCAAGCTCGAT
>JAFOGE010000122.1 GCA_017386965.1 Clostridia bacterium | reverse complement strand
ATCGGACACGCATGGGTCAAGCGGCTCTTTATTGACCGCGAAATGCGCGAGGGAGAATGTGCCGAGGAATATCGCTTCATCCCCGCCTTGGTCTATGACAATCCCGTTCTGATGCAGGCGGATCCCGCTTATGTGCATCAGCTCGAAACTCTGCCAAAGCGCTTGAAGGATGCCTGGCTTTACGGACGCTGGGACGTCTTTGAGGGACAGTTCCTGCCGGAATTTCAAAGCGATCTTCACGTCTGCGATCCCGGAAGCATTCCGCGAGAGCTTCGGTGCTTCGTTGCTCTGGACTACGGCTTTGATATGCTCGCCGCCCTTCTATTGGGCGCGGATGCGGAGGGAAATCTATTCGTCCTGCGCGAGCACTGTGAGCCGAATTTGGTGCTACGTGAGGCAGGAGAAGCCGTTGCAAGACTTTGCCACGGCTTCCGTGCGGAATATGCCGTTGCCTCGCCCGACCTCTGGAATCGACGTCAGGATACCGGAAAGAGCGGCTTTGAGATCCTGCAAGCGGTTGAGGGAATGCCCCCTCTGCGTGCGGCAGATGACAGACGCATCCCCGGTTGGCGTGTCCTGCGAGAGTATCTGCACGCAAAGGGAGAGCTGCCCGTTCTGCGGATCTCCTCCCTCTGCCAAACGCTGATCCGCTCTCTGCCCGCGCTGCTGTGCGATCCGCTTCGCCCGGAGGATGCCTCCTCCGAGCCGCATGCGGTCACACACGCGCCGGAGGCTTTGCGCTATGCGCTGATGAGCCGCCCTTCCCCCTATCGGGAAGAGGAAACGAAAAGCTCGCCCTTCCGCTTCCCGGCACGGCGGAATTCGCTTTGGTAACCGACTATGCTTCCCAAGTCAAACCTGTTTTCTGTGCGCAGGTCGAGCGGGAAGCAACACGATGCGGATATGTTTGCCGATATCCGTCCATCGGATTTTTTCGAAAGGAGTGATTCTACTTATGGCAAAAATCAATCCTCGAAGGGCAGATCTCAAAGCAACGGTTTCTGCCTTTCCCGGCCTTGGGGAGGAGCACTCCCTGGCGGAGCCGAATGCGCAGGAGATCCGAAATTTCCGCATCCGTCAGGACGGATCTCTGGAAAAGCGCGCGGGATGGTACGTCAAGCACGCCCTTCCCGGTACGGTGCGCGGCTTTTGGAAGGGAAACCTGAACGGGGAGGAGGTCTGCTTTGCGGTATGCGACGAGGTCATCTACCGCATTCGTTCCGACGGATCGAGAAGCCCTGCGGGACTTCTGGAAACGGGATCGAACCGCGTCCGCTTCTTCCTCTTTCAGGATGGGCTTTACGCGCAGGACGGCCACGCCCTGCACGCTTGGAGAAGCAGCTCCGCCTCCTTTGAGCCGGTCGAGCCCTACGCGCCTCTGCATGGCTACAACTGGCATCCCACGGCCTGCGGCGAGATCCTGGAGCAGCTCAATCTGCTCACGCCCCGTCTGCGCGTACATTATTTCAACTCCACCGGAACAGAGGTCTTCCATCTTCCCTACCCCGCCAAAAGCATCGACCTCGTCCGTGCGAACGGCGTTACTGCCTCCTATACGCTGGGCGCAGACAACGTAACCCTGACCGTGAACGGAGCATCCGACAAAAACGAGATCGAAGTCGCCTTTACCCGTCTGTATCCGCACGCCCTTTGCGAGCAGCTCCAAAAGACGACGGGCTACTATCTGGATTTGGAGGAGGAGCAGCAAACGCTTTTCCTCTTTGGCGCGCCGCAAGGCTACCGCCTGTTTGCATCCTTCCACGTCGATGCCGCCTCCATGCTCAACTACTGCAAGCTCTCCTATCCCAACACCGATCCGCTCTACTTTCGCGAGCAGGAGCTGCTCCATTTGGGCAGCGCAAGCCGCCCCATCACCGCCCTCTGCCGACAGTACGATCGCATCCTCGCCTTCTCCGCAGAGGATGTGTGGTCCTTGCATTGGGACAAGGAAGCCGAACGCAGAGAGCCCATCCCCGTCCTTCACGGGGTCGGATGCATGAATCCGGATGCTCTGGCACTTCTGGAAAATGACGTCCTGCTCTTCAACAAGGGCGGCCTTTACCGCCTGCACTCCACCGTGGGCCATCCCGATGATTTTGCAGTCACGCGGCTCTCCTCCGAGGTAACGGGGCTTCTGAATCCATCCAAAATGACGGACGTTCTTCTCCAGGTGCTTCCCGCCGAAAACGAGATCCGAATCCGGGATACCGCGGATACGCAGGGATTGGTCTGGATCCGCCGCATCGACAGTGCCTGCTGGTACTGCTTTGACAACGTCCACGCCAATCTGCTCTTGCAGGACGGTACATCCCCCGCCTTTGCCGCCGGCTCCTCCGTCTGCGTCTTTGACCGCGCTCTCTCGCAGGACAACGGCTATCCCATATCCGCCACCTATCAAAGCGGGTATCTGTCCTTCGCCTCGCCCGAAACGGTCAAGCGCGCCCTCCGTGCCGCGCTCTGCGCCGTAACACAGGGAGATAGCGTTCGCCTTCTTCTGGAAACCGAGCAGATCTCCCGGGAGTTCCTCCTGCAAGGAAAGCAAAGCGCAACTCCCGAGGTCTTTGACCTGCGCGTTGCCCTTGGACGCTTTCGCTTTCTGCGCTTCCGGATCTCCACCGCAGGCATACAAAAATCCCTCTTTTACAGATTCCATCTTTACAGCAATCTGTAAGCGCGGCCAAACGGTCCGCCAAAAGCAAGCTTGAAGGGCGGCTTCCGCGGAGAAGCCTCCCTCGGAAAGGAGTTATCAAACTATTCATTATGAATCAAACCACAACCTCGGCGTGGCAACAGTATGAGGTCGGGAAGGCCTACAAGCAGCGCATCGGTCTTTATGAAACCGTGCGCCGCAACGAACGCTTCTATCGCGGAGATCAATGGCACGGAAGCACCGCTGAGCTTCCCCGCCCCGTCTTCAATCTGGTCCGCCGTATTACAGACTATCTGACCAACTCGGTATTCCCCGGAGAGATCTCCATCCACTACACCGACCAAAAGCTTCCCTTCCTGGAAAACAACACCCTGCGGGAAGCCGTAGAAAATTCCCTCGCACGTCTGGATCAGAATGCGATCTATCGCTGGAAGCAGGACGGAATGACGGCGCTTGTGCGGCAGGCGCTCGTGGATGCGGCCATCTCGGGTGACGGCGTCTTCTACTGCTGGTGGAACAGTGAAAGCCCCGGCGCACATCCCTTTGAGGGAGATATCCGTACCGATCTGATCGACAGCACCAATCTTTTCGTTGCAGACGTCAACCGTTCCGATCTGCAATCGCAGGAGTATATTCTTCTCGCAGGACGTGCGTCCGTCCTCTCGCTTCGCAAGGAGGCGCGTGAGGCGGGACACAGCGAAAAGGACCTTGCCCGCATCATTGGGGATACCGAAACCGACACGCAGGCAGGTGATCTTGGCAGCTTTGAGCTGCAGGAGCGCGACAAGGCCACCTATCTCATCCGCTTCTTCCGCGAGGACGGAGAGGTCGTCTTTGAAAAATCCACTCGCGGGCTGGTCATTCGCCGCGTCAAAACCGGCCTTCGCCTCTACCCCGTCGCCTATTTTAACTGGCATCCGACCAAAAACTGCTTCCACGGAAGCGCCCCCGTCAGCGACATGATCGCAAATCAACGCTACGTCAACTCGGCCTACGCCATGATCATGAAGCACATGCACGATACCGCGTTCTCCAAGGTCATCTATGACAAGTCGCGCATCCCAGAATGGTCCAATGAGGTCGGGGAGGCCATTGCCGCCATGGGCGGCGGCTCCGTGGAGGATGCCGTAAAGGTCGTCGGCACGGGCAAAATGCAGGAGGGGTATCTCGAGCTGATCGACAGCGTGATCGAAAACACCAAAAACATGATGAGTGCAACCGAGGCAGCTCTCGGTGACGCCGCCGCCAACAATACCAGTGCCATCATGGTCCTTCAGCAAGCCTCCCGCATTACCCTGGAGCAGGTCAGCGCAAATTTGCGAAAGTGCCTGAGCGACCTCCTCTCGATCTGGGCGGATATGCTCTGTACCTATTCCCCGCCCGAGCGTCTGCTCCCCGTCATCGAAAACGGCGTTACGCACGCCGTATCCGCAGACTATGCCCTCTTGCGGCAGGAGCTTCTGCGCGCCGTCGTGGAGATCAGCGAGATCGATTCCTATACCCCCGCGGCCACCGTCACGCTTCTGGATAAGCTTCTGGAGCGCGGCGACCTGGACGTTTCACAATACCTGGATCTGCTTCCCCCCGGAATTTTGACCAACCGCGAAGCAGTCCTTGAAAAAATCCGTGCGAAAGGAGAAGCAAAAGATGTATGAGAAAGAAGGAACTCTCCCCCAAGCAGCTCCTTCGGATGCAGCGGCGAGCGATCCAATACCGGAAGCGTGTGCGCAGCCGTTGCCTGAGAGCTTCGGGCCTCTGTCGGACGGCAACGCCGAAGCGGAGAATCCCCCGCCTCTTGAAGCGCCGTCTGCAGAAATTGGCAGAGCCGTGCTGCAAGAGGATTGCTCGGCTCCTACCGAAGGTGAAGACCCTATTGCGAGCGCTGACGAGACTGAAGCCAAAGCTCAAGCATCTATGGGAGAGGACAAGAGCGATCCTGCCCCGACTGACGAGGATGATGAAGAAGCTGTGGAAGCTCCTGCTCTTTTTGCAGATCCCTTGCCGCATCCTGATCCTGATCCTGGAGTCCCTCCCGCAGAGGATCCGACGGGCCGACTGGACGCCCTGCGAGGGGAATTGACGCGGATGGAGCAGCGTTTGCAAATGCAGGAAAAGCGCTTTGCCTCCCTTGGCAAAGAATGTGAGGAATTCGGCACGCTCTATCCCGACGTCCCCCTCTCCTCTCTCCCGGAGAGCGTTTGGAGGGCAACACGAGAGGGGGTTCCCCTCGCGGCCGCCTACGCCCTGGAGGAGCGCCGCCGCCTTCACGCCGAGGAGCAGGCGCGACGGGCCAATCTGCAAAACCGTCAACGGTCGACGGGAGAGCTTCGCCCCGTTGCAAACGACTTCTTTTCCCCCGCGGAGGTGCGAGCCATGTCGGCCGCAGAGGTCCGCGCAAACTACCAAAGCATTATGCGGTCCATGCAAAAGTGGCACTGACCGCAAAAAAATCTGATTTTTGAAAAAGAAAGGAATACTACACTATGTCTGTTCAAAACTTTATTTCTACCGTATGGAGCGAAAACCTCTACCAGGCCCTCGACAAGAAATACATCGCGGCCTCCAACTGTAACCGCGATTTTGAGGGCGAGATCCGTGAGAAGGGCAACAAGGTCCGTATTTGCGGAATCGAAAACGTGTCCGTTTCGGACTACACCAAAAACAGCAATATGAGCTCCCCCGAAACGCTTGCGGACAACTACCGCGATCTGATGATCGATCAGGCAAAGTACTTCAACTTCCAGATCGATGACGTGGACCGCGCACAGAGCTCTCCCAAGCTGATGGGACTTGCCATGAAGAATGCAGCCAGCGCTCTGGCAAATGCCGCAGACAAGTACATCTACAGCCTCTACGCAGAGGCAGCCTCCAACATCACGGACGAGGCCGTAACCGTCGAGAAGATTATCGACCATCTGATCGACGCACGCACCAAGCTCTTTGCCAAGAACGTGTCCGACGCCTCCGATATCGTCATTGAGGTCAGCCCCGCCATCGCAGGTCTGATCCTGAAGGCAAAGGTCAACCTCTCCACCGACAACACGGATTCTCTGGAGAACGGATGCCTCGGCAGCATCGGCGGATGCAAGATCTTCGTATCCAACAACATCACCTCCCTGCGCACGGAAACCGGAATGACCTACAAGTGCATCGCACGTACCAAGAGAGCCATCGCATTCGCAGAGCAGCTCTCCGAGATCGACGCCTACCGCCCCGAGCTGCGCTTTGCAGACGCCGTAAAGGGACTGCATCTCTACGGTGCAAAGGTCGTCTATCCCGAGGAGATGGTTCTGCTTGACCTCACCCTCGCAAACGCATGACCTGCCGCGAGCTGTTTGACGCGGCCGTCCGCGCCGTAGCCGAGAATGGGACAGAGGCCTGTACGGAGGACTACGAGGAGCGCGCTACCTATCTTTTGGCAACCTTCCTCCACGAATCCGCTACACTGGATGCGATCTACCGTTCGGCAAACGGCCTCGGCTCCGGCACAGAGCCGCCCGACGGTGTGTGCATCCCCTTGGAGAAGGATTTTCCGCTCTCGGATGCCTTTGCGCCCGCCGCTGTCTATTATCTGAGTGCCATGCTTGTTCTGGATGAGAACGAGGAAATGAGCGAACGCTTCTTTGCGCTCTATTCGGATCGTCTTTCCGCCCTGCGCGCTTCCCTTCCCGCAAGGAAGGAGCGCATTAAGGACTGCTATCCCGATCCGGCCTGACGCATAAAAGGGCTCCCAAAGGGAGCCCACAGACTTCGATTTGCTCCGCAAGGAAAAAATCGAGGGGTGTTGACCGCGTGCTTACAGCACGGGTCAACACCCCGTTTTTTAGGAAGGATCCTTTTCCT
>JAFOGE010000121.1 GCA_017386965.1 Clostridia bacterium | reverse complement strand
GCAACCTTTATGCCCAAACCTGTTTACGGAGAAGCCGGCAATGGTATGCACGTGCATATGCTGCTTCTGAAAGATGGCGAGCCTGTGTTCTCCGATGATAACGGTTACTCCCATCTGAGCGAAACTGCCCACTATTTTATGGGCGGATTGCTCAAGCACATTGCCTCTCTCTGCGCTCTGACCAACCCCAGCACCAACTCCTTCAAGCGTTTGGTTCCCGGATTCGAGGCACCCGTAACGGTTGGCTATGCAACCTCCAACCGCAGTGCCGTTATCCGCATTCCCGCGTATGCAAAATCTCCCGAAAAGCGTCGATTTGAGCTTCGCAATCCCGATGCCACCTGCAACCCCTATTTCTGCTATGCGGCCATTCTGATGGCAGGTCTTGACGGCATCAAGAATCAGATCGATCCCCACGAGAACGGTTGGGGTCCGTACGATATGAACCTTTACCATCTGCCCGAGGAGGAGAAGGCAAAGCTTCAGGGACTTCCCACATCCTTGCCCGAGGCTCTGGATGCCTTGGAGAAGGATCATGATTATCTCACCGTTGGAGGCGTGTTCCCGGAGGAGCTGCTCAACAATCTGATCAAGACCAAGAGAGCGGAGTGCGCACAGCTTGCTGCAATCCCGCATCCTGCAGAGTACGACAAGTATTTCAATCTCTGATTCGATTCCAAAGGGAATGGGGCAAGTCAACCGCGCAAAGCGTTCTGGACTTGCCCCATTCGGCTTTTCAAAAAAGAGGATAGCGGCATTTGCCGCAAAGGAGGATCCATGACCTTTTATGAGATTACCCCGCAGGATCACGAGCTGATCCGGGCAGCGCTGGAAACGCTTTCGAAAAATTTTGATGACGGTATTTATCATCACACCGTAGGTGCGGCTCTTCGTACGGCGGAGGGGCGCGTCTATACGGGCGTCAACTGCGACGGAATTCACGGCTCGTGTGCGGAATACGTTGTGATGGGTACGGCGATCTCGGCAGGCGAGAGAGCCTTTGACACCATTGTGGCCGTGCATGAGAAGGCGCGCAACTGCCTTTTGGCCCCTTGCGGAAACTGCCGCCAGATGCTCGTGGAGTACTGTCCCGACATCAAGGTAATTCTCAATGATGATGAGGGAAAGCTGATCAAGGCCAAGGCAACGGATCTTCTTCCGTTCTTTTGGAGGCCTGTGGACTGCTCCGAGGCAACCGGTGACGCAGAGCAACCGTGACCACACCTTATAAACAAAGAAGGGCGTTCTGCCGACGGTACCATTCGTCGGCAGAACGCCTTTTTGTTGCAAGAGGATCAAAGATGCTTTTTCAGCTCAGGGAGGACAGCGTCCGCGATATAGCGCATGCCTGCATCTCCCGGATGCATGGCCACACCCTTATGCTCAAAGAGTCCGATCGCCATCAGGTCGTCACGGCGTCCGATCTCGGTCAGATCGATAAAGGGCATGCCGCATTCCTCGGCGAGCGTCCGGATCACGGTATTGCGCATTCCGCTTTCCCAAACCGTGGAAGTGAATACAATGGGGGCCTTTTTGGGATTGACGTAGTCCAGGAATTCGCGCAGACGGGCCGCGAAAAGCTCCATATCCGAGGTCTTGGGAACATTTTCGCCGATGCGGAACAGGATCAGATCGGCGGCAAATTCATGCTCGGCAAGGTAATCGTCCAAATGGTTTTCCTCGGCGTGATTTCGCTCCCAGAGCGATGCAGAGCGTACCATTGTCAGAACGTTCTTTCCGGCTGCGGTGAGCTCGCTTTGCAAAAGATGTACGTAGTCGTGATCAATGTCACTGGCCGCCATGCCCCAGTCGGCATCCCAGCCGATGCCGGTGTTCGGCCCATGGCGTGTGATCGAATTTCCGAGGATCAAGAGGCGCTTGGGTGCATCTTCAGATCCCATATAGAAGACCCAGGCATTGCGGGGAAGCTGATTCTCCGAGGATACGGTATTGTCGTTGATGTTTCGCATGGTTGTTTCTCCCTCTTTGGTTAATTTTGTTTGAGCAACTCTTCCACAGTGGAGAGCAGAGCGGTGCGATCCTCCTTATCCGCGATCACGTAAATGACGTAATTGCCAAAGATCTTGACCTCGGCATCACGAAGCTTCGGGGTTTCCGTAGGAATATAGGAATCGTACCAGGTTTGATTTTTTGTAAAGGAATCCGCCAGGTATTTCTCAAGGACGGCTTTCATCGCGGAGGCATTGCCCTCTTCCACGTGATAGATGCCGAACTCGTCCAGATTGTTTCCGTCCGTGGCAAAGCAAATGCAATAGGAAGAAACATAGGAGGGGGTCGTAAAATAATCGTCCAGATAGCCCTCGGCGGCTGTTGTGTAATCGGCAGGAGCGCCGAGCGTGCTGACGGCAGGATCCGCGAGAGCATCCGGGGAGAGGTCGTTGCGGTATTGCTTGCAGGAGGCGAGCGAGAGGAGCAACGCCAAAGCGAGAGAAAGCAGCAGGATACGGGTCTTCATTTTTGGGAATTCCTTTCTGTCGGTTATTGCCATGCGTGTGTGCGCAGATAGGCGAGGATTTGTTCGTAGGCGGCGGTGGTCAGATGAATGCCGTCGCCGTTGAAGTCATAGGAGGAGATCAGGCAGCCATCCTCGTCGGTCAGGACGGAGGCAGTATCAACGAAGCGAACATTCTCAAAGGATGCGGCGATCTCGGGCAGCCATTCGTTGAGCGTGCGCGTATATTCGCTGATGACGGAGCCGCCAACACCCCATGCGGAGCAATTCTCCGTAACCGGATAGACCGATTGCAAAATGATTTTCGTTTCGGGGCTGGCCTCCTGAATGGCGCGGATCAGCTTCTTGTAATTGTTCACATAAAGCGTCTTGTTCTCAATAAAGGAGGAGATGTTGTTGAGCCCAAAGGAGAGGACGATATAGTCGGGCTTTTCGCGTTCGACGGCCTCCGGAATGGTGAGCTTTTCCCCCGTTGGCGGGTAGTCAATGGTTTCGGAAAGAAGCTTTGAGGAAAGTGTCTTGGTTCCGGAGGAGAGATCCTCCCAGACCTGCTGCGTCTTCGTTCCGCCGGTGAGAACGCCTCTGGAACGCAGGTGCGCGGTGGTGGATTCTCCAAAGAAGATCATCTTGTCGATATATTCCATTCCCGCATCCGAGGTTTCTCCGAGGATAACCTCCGCAGGGGAAACAGAGCCCTCCTTGTCCGGCGAGGTTTCCTCGTCAGGTTCGGTTTCCACGGGAGGCTCTTTTGGAGCGGTGACCAGGGTGGCCACCAGAAGGGTGCCGGCACAGAGCAGAGCAATGATTGAGAGCGCAATGATGATCAGGATGAGATAGGTGAAAAGATTTCGTGAAAAGCGATTCATGTTTGGCATCCTTTCGGGTTAGTCATCTTCCCAAATGGCGAGAATGCGGCAGCGGGTAAGATGTACGAGCAAAAACAGAATCCAGTACAGGACCGTAAAGGCCAAAAGCATGATCAGAACAGTAGAAGCGCGGGCCGAGGGATTGATGGGAAGCCAAACGAAAAGGAAGATCGAAAGCACGGTGCAAAGGTAATGCGAGATTCCGCGCGCCCATCCGGGGAGCGTTTCCCATCTTCGGAGAATTCCTCCGGCAGAGATGCCAAGACCGCATGGGAAAAAGAGCAGAAAGGCCTCCAGATTGATCCCACGGGCTGTGGCCTCACTTCCGGAAAGAGCGAGGTTCAAAAGGATCATAAACAGGGAGAGCAGGGTGTAGTAAACACAGCCTCCCCGGATCCAGGAGAGAAGGGTACGAAAAGATTTCATAGGTGCCTCCGCGAAGATTGCATAATAAAAGTATATAATATAATCTAACATATTATACCGAACTTTTCAAGAGGTTTTTGGAAAAATCTTATTTTTTTACATTTTGATCTTCACTGGGGGAAGGGAGATGGAGGATGGGACTCCTTTCCAATAAGAAGCGCTCCCTGCCCGGGATGGCAAGGAGCGCTTTGATTTGGTTATTTGTTTGCTTCCTCCATCAACCGATCGTTGATGCGCCGCATGAAATCGACGGGAACCTTAATCACCTTTCTGTCATAGGTCACCAGACCGTTGATCTCCTCCTCTACGTCAGAAACCTGCGTGTAGATGCATCCGCAGAGTCCCTTTTCGATCAGGGGGAGCAGCTTTTGCAAATAGAGCTTTTCCAGGGCGTTGCAAAGGCTTTGCTCGTCATCAAAGACCTTGTACCCGAATGCATGCTCGGTGTCAAACACGTGTCCCTCCACCTTCATGGAGTAGCCCCCGAACTCACTCAGAACCACGGGGCGCGGATCCTT
>JAFOGE010000120.1 GCA_017386965.1 Clostridia bacterium | reverse complement strand
CCTTCCTTGCAAAATACGGTGTATCAGCATCCTGCTTCGTTGACGTCAAGGCTCTGATGGGAGATAGCTCGGACAACATTCCGGGCGTCCCGGGGATCGGTGAAAAGACCGCCCTTCGCCTGATCGCAGAGTATGGAAGCCTTGACGGTGTCTATGAGGCACTTCCCACGGCGAAGCATACGCCCTCCGTACGAGCAAAGCTGGAGAGCGGACGGGAAAGCGCGTATCTTTCCCGCGAGCTTGCGCGGATCTGCCGCGAGGCGCCCCTCGGCATCACGCTCGAGGATACAAAAAACAACGGCATGAACCGCGCGGAGGCGAGAACGCTTTTCCTGCGCTTGGAATTTTCGGCCTTCCTCAAGCGATTCGATCTGCAAAACGCGGATCCGGCTCCCCTGGGTGAGTGCAAGGATGCCCCCTGTGCACCCCTTTCCTTGGCTGCCGATGCAATCGCAGAGCGCATCCAAGGGGCGAGGACGGCCGCCTTGGATCTTTGCGAGGGAAGGATCTTTCTTGCATGTGGAGAGGAGATCTTCGTATCGGATGCGATGAGTGATGCGCTTGCCGATCGGCTCGCCTCCATGGATCGCGTGGTCTGCTACGATTCCAAGCACCTGTATCGGCAGGAGAGAGGCGTGTGGCTGCGCCGCCTTCCGCTTTACGACCTGATGCTGGGGGCATACCTCGTCAATTCCTCCGGGGGCTTTGCCTTCTCCGGTCTGGTATCCGATTACCTTTGCGAGATTTTGGAGGAATCCCGTCCGATCGTATCCTATTTTCTCCGTTTGTATCCCGTCATTCGGGAAAAGCTCTGTGAGAGCGAGCAGGAGCAGCTTCTCCTGGAGATCGAGATGCCGCTGGCAAGGGTACTGGCGGATATGGAGGAGGTCGGCTTCCGCATTGACCGTGACGGCATTCGTGACTACGGTGAAAAGCTTGGTTCGGTGGCGCAGGCTCTGGAGGCACAGATCTTCTTCCATGCAGGGAAGGAATTCAACGTCAATTCCCCCAAGCAGCTGGGAGAGGTGCTTTTCGAGGTCCTTAAGCTTCCTCACGCGAAGAAGACCAAAACGGGATATTCGACCAATGCGGAGATTCTGGAAAAGCTCCGCCCCTATCATCCCATTATTGAGGAGATCCTGGATTATCGCCAGGTCACCAAGCTCAAAAGCACCTATGCGGACGGGCTTTTGAAGGTTGCAGATGAGAACGGCCGCGTGCATACCACCTTCAAGCAGACGGGAACGGCTACGGGAAGACTGTCTTCTACCGAGCCGAATTTGCAAAACATTCCGATCCGTACCGAGCTTGGCAGAGAGCTTCGCCGTTTTTTCCTGCCGGAAAACGAGGACTACGTTATCGTGGACGCGGACTATTCCCAGATCGAGCTTCGCCTTTTAGCGCATATTTCAGGGGATGAAAATATGATCCGTGCCTTCCGGGAGGGAATCGACATTCACACCTCCACGGCGGCAACCGTCTTTGGCGTCGGTGAGGATGAGGTCACGTCCGAGATGCGCAAGCGGGCGAAGGCGGTCAATTTCGGCATTATGTACGGCATCGGAGCCTTCTCGCTTTCGGATGACATTGGCGTTTCGCGCGCAGAGGCACAGGAATTTATTGACCGTTATTTACAGGGTTATCCTCGCATCGACCTCTATCTCAAGGAGGTCATCGCCAAGGCCTACGAGCAAGGCTACGTTACCACGCTTTTCGGGCGCAGACGTTACATTCCCGAGCTTGCGGGAAGCAACAAGATGCAACAGAAGTTTGGGGAGCGTGTCGCTATGAACAGCCCGATCCAGGGGACGGCGGCAGATATTATCAAGGTGGCAATGATCCGCGTGCATCGCGCACTCCTGGAAAAAGGACTGGATGCCCGTCTGATCCTGCAGGTACACGATGAGCTTTTGCTTGAGGCGCACCGCTCCTGCGCGGAGGAGGCAAGGAGTCTTCTCAAGGAGGAAATGGAACGGGCGATGACCTGTTCGGTTCCGCTTGACGTGGATATTCACGTTGGCAAGACGTGGTTTGAGGCAAAATAAAAATTGGGGGTGCCCAAATGCTTTCTGCATTCGGGACACCCCCTGCGTTGTATCTTAATGGAACTGTGAGTTGTAGAGTGTGCTGTAGAATCCGCCCAAGCGAAGCAGCTCCTCGTGATTGCCATGCTCGGTAATCAGTCCGTTTTGCAGAACGAGGATGCAGTCTGCGTTTTGGATGGTGGAGAGGCGGTGCGCGATCACAAAGCAGGTGCGTCCCTTCATCAGATCGGCCATCGCCTCCTGGATCTTGATCTCGGTACGGGAGTCAACGTTTGAGGTTGCCTCGTCCAGAATCAGCATCGGTGCCTTGGAAAGGAAGGCGCGTGCGATGGTAATGAGCTGCCGCTGCCCCTTGGAGATGTTTACGCCGTCATCCGAGAGGATGGTGTTGTATCCATCTGGCAGATGCATGATATAGGAATCAATACGCGCTGCCTTGGCAGCAGCACGAGCCTCCTCAAACGTTGCATCCTCCCGTCCGTAAACGATGTTTTCCAGGATCGTTCCATGGAAGAGCCAGGTGTCCTGCAGAACCATGG
>JAFOGE010000119.1 GCA_017386965.1 Clostridia bacterium | reverse complement strand
GCGCCGCCTCCTCAAAGTCCTGTCCCAGAATCGCGCGCTCCTTTTCGCGGGATACGGACTTGATTTCGGCCTCGATTTCCTTGAGATCCGGAGGGGAGGTGAAGGCTCCGATCCGAACGCGCGAGGCGGCCTCGTCGATCAGGTCGATCGCCTTGTCGGGAAGGAAGCGGTCCGTGATATAACGTGCAGAAAGATGAATGGAGGCCTCTAGTGCTTCTTCAGTAATTTGCAGCTTATGATGATCCTCGTATTTTTTTCGAAGGCCGTGTAAAATACGAAGGGTTTCCTCTGGTGTGGGTTCTCCTACAAGAACCGATTGGAAGCGGCGCTCCAGAGCAGCATCCTTTTCAATATGCTTCTTGTATTCCGTTAAGGTCGTAGCACCGATAACCTGCATTTCTCCTCTGGCAAGAGCGGGCTTGATGATGTTTGCCGCATCCACCGCGCCTTCTGCCGCGCCTGCACCGATGATCGTGTGAATTTCATCAATAAAGAGGATGATGCTCGGATTTTTGCGCACCTCCGTCATGACGGCCTTTAAGCGTTCTTCAAATTCTCCTCGGTATTTCGCACCCGCGATCATGGAGGGAATATCCAGCGTAACGATGACTTTGTCCAAAAGGTTATCCGGAACGCCGCCGGATGCAATCCTCTGCGCTAATCCCTCCGCTACCGCAGTTTTTCCCACGCCGGGCTCGCCAATGAGGCAAGGGTTGCTTTTGGTTCTCCTGGAGAGGATCTGAATGACGCGCTCGGTTTCCTTTTCCCGACCGATGATCGGATCAAGCTTGCCGAGCCGTGCGAGCATGGTCAGATCTCTTCCGTGATTTTTCAGGACGGCAGTCTGACTGATTACACTTTTCTCGGAGCCGCGCTCAAGGGGAATCTCCCGTTCTGTGGAATCCTGTGGATTGCTTCCGCCGACGTATTGAAGAACGTCGTTCTTCAGATCGTGAATGGACACGCCGAGGTTTTCCAGAATGCGGATGGCAACGCAATCCCGCTCTCCGAGAAGCGCCAGGAGAAGATGCTCGGTTCCAATGTTTCCTTGCCCGAGCCTTTGTGCTTCGTACAAGGAGGCTTCAATAATGCTGCGTGTGCGAGGGGTCATATCCATAGCAGAAAGGGAGGTTGGATTCCCGATTCCTGCCATGACCGAGATGGCTTGATAGACGGCGTTGCGGTCTGCCCCCCGTTCCGAAAGGCAGTGTGCTGCGATGCCGGCTTCTTCCTTAAGAAGCCCGAGCAGAAGATGCTCGGATCCGATATAGGTGTGTCCCATTTCAGCGGCGCTTTCCAGGGAGAGATTGAGGACGTTTTGTGCTTTTTGCGTAAATCGAGGTGGCATTTGTGATTCCTTTCCAAGCAGTTGCTTTGCGTTATCCTCCCAGCAGGATCGATTGTGCCTTCTGGGCACGCAGCTTATCCCTGGAGGCCTCATTGCGAGGGGCGTTTTCGGAGGAGAGGGTCAAGGTTGCAGGCATACCCTCCACCAACAGAGAGGTGAGCTGCTCCTGGCGGATGCCTTGTACAATTCCCAAGGAGATCCCAAGGCGAAGGTCTGCAAGCAAGCGGATCAACTCCTTGCCGGAGAGCAAATGGGCATAGCGGAGCGTTCCTTCGCTTCGCTTGATGCGGTCGGTCAGCTTTTCAAGCGCTTCACCGCGAATGGATTTCCGTGCGCGCCGTTCCCGCTCGGCGATCTGGATTACCGCTTCGGACAGGGCCTGAATCAGTTCTTCCTCTGCGTAGCCCAGTGTCAGACGGTTGGATATCTGATAAAGCCCGCCGATGCTTCCGCTGCCTTCTCCGAATGCGCCTCGAAGCGTCAGTCCAAGCTTTGCTAATTGAACAGAAAGCGAACCAATGCAGGAGCTTGCGGAGAGGGCAGGGAGGAACATCATGACCGACACGCGCATGCCGGTGCCGAGGTTTGTAGGGCAGTGTGTCAGATATCCCAGCTCCTCGTCAAAGGCAAAATCAAATTCCCGATCCAAGCGGTGCTCTACCGCGGCGGCCTTTTGATAGCCGGATTCCGGATCAAAGCCGGGGAGGATGCTTTGGATTCGCAGATGATCCTCCTCGCATACCATCACCGCAAGATCCGGCTTTTCCTGCAAGAAAAGCGCACGCGGCCCCTCTGCCGTTGCAAAGGAGGGACTGACATAATGCCTTTCCACATAGGATGTTGCCATAATCGCGGAAATATCCGAAAAATGGATCTTGCGAAACCCGCTTTCCTCCAAGGGAGAGGAGAGCTTTTCGATCAATTCGTTGGCAGAGGTGCTGTCCAAGGACGAGGGAAATGGATACCCGACCAGGTTTCGCGCAAGCCTTACGCGCGTGCTGATGACAGTGTCCGTCATTTTTCCTTGCTCGTTATACCAGGCCATTTTGATTCATCTCCTTTCCGTTTTCCAGTGTTCGGATTTCATCCCGTAAGGATGCGGCACTCTCGTAATCCTCCTCGGAAAGAGCCTTTTGCAGCTCCTTGCGCAGCTTGCCGAGCTGTTCGTTGCGCGCGCGTACGGCAAGCTGGCGTTGCGGAACGCTGCCGCGATGAAGGGAAGTGCCGTGGAGAGAACGCATCAGAGGGGTGAGTGCATCGCGAAATGTGGAATAGCATTCGGGGCAACCGACCTTTCCGTTTTGAAGGATGTCCGTGAGAGTGCTTCCGCAAAAGGAGCAAGCCGAGTGCTCCGCCTTTTTCGGCAGGGAAGAAATTCCGAAAAAATCATTAAAGAGCGTGTCTTGCGTAGCCCAAAAGGGATCCGCAAAGCTTTCAATCATGGAGGTAACGTCCTGGATCTCTCCCTTCTCGCGAAGCTTCGAGGCGCATTCTCCGCAAAGGGATAGGGAACGGGATTTTCCGTTCAGCTTCTCGTTGTAGAAAACGGTGGCAGTTCTTTTTTTGCAATTTTCGCAAAGCATTTGATATCAACTTCCTTTCTTTAACCGAGTCTGCACAAAAGCGGGCTCTTTTATCCCTTATTATAACGTGTATTTTGTGCGAAGCTTGTCGCAATCTCTGCAAATGTAAAAAAATGGTAAAAAAGAGGGCGTAAAAAGCAGCTTCTTAGATAAAAGAAGCACTTTTCTAAAAAAAACAAAAACTTCCTGAAAAAAATTGAAAAAAGGTATAGATTTTTTTATAATTATGTAGTATAATAGACTCATCAGTGTGTCCGAAAGAAGTTTGTGAAAAATCAGACAAACTTTTTCGGAAGTGATAAAAATTTTCAGGAGGTTTTCGACTTATGAAAAAGAAATTGACAACGGTTGCTTTTCAGGGAACCAAGGAGCAGGAAGAAAAGCTTCTTGCCGTGATTGAAAAGCATGCCGGACAGCGCGGTGCCATGATGCCGATCCTTCAGGAGGCACAGGAGATCTACGGATACCTGCCGATCGAGGTGCAGACCATCATCGCCGAGAAGACGGGTGTTTCTCTGGAGGAGATCTTTGGAATCATTTCCTTCTATGCACAGTTCAAGCTGAATCCCGATGGACAGTACGCGATTGCCGTTTGCCTTGGAACCGCTTGCTACGTAAAGGGATCCGGTGATATCATCGAGGCCATCTCTCAAAAGCTGAATGTTCCCGTTGGAAGCACCTCTCCCGACGGAAAGTACTCGATCGAGGCAACCCGTTGCATCGGCGCTTGCGGTCTGGCTCCCGTGCTTACCGTTAACGGCGAGGTTTACGGTAAGATCACCGTGGACGATGTAGATTCCATTCTTGCAAAGTACAAGTAATTCCGAGCTCCGCCTGAAGGGTATGGAGGAATTATCCTTACATCTTTTGGACATTGCCCAAAATGCTCTGCGCGCTGAGGCGACAGAGATCCGAATTGTGCTGCTGGAGCGGGAGGATCGCTTCTCTATGACGGTTTCTGACAATGGTGTTGGAATGAAGCCGGAGCTTCTGGCCCGTGCGGATGCGCCTTTCTTCACAACGAAGAAGGAAAGCTCAAACGCAGGACTCGGCCTTCCGCTGCTCAAGCAAGCGGCCGAGCGCACCGGAGGAGCCTTTCAGATCCAATCCAGACACAGGGACGAATATCCGGACAACCATGGGACCTGTGTTGCGGCAGAATTCGTGAAGACTCATGCGGAATGCGCCCCCGTGGGGGATGTGATCGCCACGATAATGGCCTTGCTTCACGGAGGTCAAGGCGTAGATCTGGTGTTTTCGCATGAGATGGACTCCCACCGCGTTCTTCTCGATACGAGGGAGATGCGCGCGGAATTGGGAGAGGACATTCCGATCAGTACCCCGGAGGTGCTACATTGGATAAGGGATTCTCTTACGGAACAGTATTCAAAAAAATAATATATAACTCGAAGAAGGAAAGGAATTAACATTATGAAATCTTTGGCAGAGCTTGCTGCTATTCGCGATAAGGTGAAGCATCAAATCACCCTGCGCGACAGTAGCAGTAATATTCGCATCGTGGTTGGAATGGGTACCTGCGGTATCGCAGCAGGTGCGCGTACCGTCCTGAACGCGTTCGTTGAGGGTGTAGACAAGGAAGGACTGCATGGCAAGGCTGTCGTGCTGC
>JAFOGE010000118.1 GCA_017386965.1 Clostridia bacterium | reverse complement strand
ACTCCCGCTTTTTCTTTTGCCCATGTAGGCCCAAAAGAAAAAGCTTGGCAAAAAGAAAACGGCCGGGGGAGTGTTTCGCGCTCTGCGGAGCGCGACCAAGGCTGCGCGCCTTGGATGGGCGCCGCCTGGCGGCGGGGCTATGGAGCGCTCTCGCGCGGTGCGTAACCGTTTTGTGTCGCGTAACGCGCTCTCGCACGGTGCGTAGCCGTCTTGCGCGGCGAAAGGCGCTCAAAAGTGTTCCTTTTTTTTGAAAAAGTCTTGACCATTCCCCAAAAAAGTTGTATAATGACCGAAGACATTCAAAATCCATCGTAAGGAAATAGGAAAGGGTCAGGGACAATGGTATCAGGACAGAAAAAATTCCGTGATTATACAGAGGGGGCAATCCTGCCGCAGCTGGCCGGATTTGTCATTCCGTTGATCGTCACGGGCGTTCTGCAGCTGCTCTTTAATACGGCAGATATCATCGTGGTCGGCCGCTGGGGAGGAAACACCCCAGAGGAATGCGAAACCGCTCTGGCCGCCGTCGGCTCCTGCGGTGCGTTGATCACCCTCTTGATCAACCTGTTCATCGGACTCTCCATTGGCTCGGGCGTTGTTGTTGCCAACGATATGGGAGCAAAAAAATACGATGACGTTTCCCGCACGGTACACACCTCCGTGCTGACCGCTCTGGTCTGCGGTGTGGGCGCAACTGTGATCGGCATTCTCTTTGCACGTCCGCTTCTTTCCTTGATGGGAACCGAGGATGTCGTCATGGAGCAGGCCGTCCCCTATATGCGCGCCTATTTCTGCGGAGCAATCGCCAATATTCTCTATAATTACTGCGCCTCCATGCTGCGCTCTACGGGTGATACCGTCCGTCCCTTGCTCTTTCTGTCGGCGGCGGGCGTGCTGAACGTGGCCCTGAACCTGGTCATGGTTCTGGTCTTTCATCTGGGCGCAATCGGCGTCGGAATCGCCACGGCAGCCTCGCATTGGCTCTCCTGCTCCCTGATCATCGGCTTTATGATACGTACGGACGGCCCCTGCCATCTGGATATCCGCAAGCTTCACATTCACAAGGATAAGCTCAAGCGTCTGCTTGCCATCGGAATTCCTGCAGGCGTGCAGGGAATGCTCTTTTCCATTTCCAACGTGCTGATCCAAAGCTCGGTGAATTCCCTTGGCAAGGCGGTGGTCGCGGGTAATGCGGCCGCAGCAAACGTGGAGGGCTACCTCTATACGGTGCAAAACTCCTTCTACCAGGCAACGCTGACCTTCGTTGGACAGAATGTCGGTGCGCAAAACTACAAGCGCGTGCGCCAATGCATTCTGCGCTGTGCGCTCTCAGTCGCCCTGGTTGGATTGGTTCTGGGGAATCTGATCCGTCCCTTCGGGGAGAGCCTTCTCAGCCTGTACGCGCCCGAGAACCCTGCGGCGATCGCGGCGGGCATGAAGCGTGTAAACCTGACCTTCCCGGTCTATTTCCTGCTGGGACTCATGGAAACGGGAAGCGGCCTGCTTCGCGGACTTGGAAAATCCCTGACCTCCACGCTCGTTTCGCTCATTGGCTCCTGCGCCCTGCGCGTGGTATGGGTCTATACGGTCTTTGCGGCAATGCCGACCATTGAGGTGCTGTATCTTTCCTACCCGATCTCCTGGGGGCTCACGGCGGCGACGCACTACACGCTGGGCCTTAGCAGTCTGCACAGACGGCGAAAGCGCGAGGAGAAACGGACGAGCGAGGAGTCGCTGCTTGCCGCGGTGCAAGAATAAAGAAAAACGGATGCGTACACAAACGCTTTTGCGTAGGGTACACATCCGTTTTTCTTTTTCTGGGAAGGATCAGACGCGGAACATCAGATCTCCGTAAGTGGGAACAGGCCAGAGCTTTCCTGCGGTCAGGACCTCCATGCCGTCAACGGCTTCTCGAAGCTCCTGCATGACGGGAAGGACGTTGCAGCAGTAGCACTCGGCTCTTTGCTTGGCGTCGTGGATGCCTGCGGCGGCAGTTTCCTCTGCCTTCAGCTTTTCCGTTGCGCAGTACGCTGCGTAATTGAGATCGGACAGACGGCGGATCAGATCCTCCTCCAAGGCGCAGGAGATCCCTGCGCAAACGGCGCGCTTCTTGGCGGCCGTTTCGGCAAGCTGTGCGATATAGGCCTCGGCAGCGGGGATATAGTCACGGGATGCCATGACCACCATGGTCAGAGCCTCGATGTTGATGATCTTGGAGTAATTTTCAAAGAGGATCTCCTCGCGGGAGCGCATTTCGGATTCGCTCATGACGCCGAGAGAGGAGAATAGACGTACGTTCTTCTCGTCCATAAAGGTCTTGTAGGCATCCACCGAGGTGCGCAGATTGAGCAGACCCCGACGCTTCGCCTCGGCCTCCCATTCCTCGGAGTAGCCGTTTCCGTCAAAGAGGATGCGCTTGTGCTCGGTGAAGGTATCCTTGATCAGCTTGGCAACGGCGCGGTCAAAGTTGTCTGCGGCCTCCAGGGTGTCGGCGAACTGACGCAGGGATTCTGCAACGGCGGTGTTCAGAACGGTATTGGGCAGGGCGATGTTCTGGGATGCGCCGAGCATACGGAACTCAAACTTGTTGCCCGTAAAGGCAAAGGGAGAGGTGCGGTTGCGGTCGGTGGTATCCTTTCGGAAGACAGGAACGGAGGGAATTCCGAGGTCCATCATCGCGGCCTTGGAGCCCTTGTAGGCGGTGCCGTCCACGATGGATTCAATCAGGGATTCGAGGTCCTCGCCGACGAAGAGGGAAACGATCGCGGGAGGCGCTTCGCCTGCTCCCAAGCGATGGTCGTTGCCTGCGTAGGCGACCGAAACACGCATCAGATCCTGATAGTCGTCCACGGCCTTGACGATGGCGGCGAGGAAGAGAAGGAACTTTGCGTT
>JAFOGE010000117.1 GCA_017386965.1 Clostridia bacterium | reverse complement strand
GCCATGCAGCCGAGGTCTGGATGATCGAGCCGGAGATTGCCTTTGCAGATCTGGACGACAATATGCAGCTGGCCTGGGATATGATCCAGTACATTCTGCACCACGTCATGGAGCATTGTGCGCAGGAGCTGGAGTTCTTCAACCAGTTCGTGGATAAGACCCTGCTGGAGCGTCTGCATAAGCTGGCAAACAGCAATTACCAGAAGGTTACCTACACCGAGGCGATCGAACTGCTCCAAAAGAGCGGCGCCGAATTCAAGTATCCCGTGGAATGGGGATGCGATTTGCAAACCGAGCATGAAAGATACCTCACCGAAACGATCTTCGGTAAGCCCATCTTCGTGATCAACTATCCCAAGGAGATCAAGTCCTTCTATATGCGCCTCAACGATGACGGCAAGACCGTGGCGGCCATGGATATGCTGGTGCCCGGTGTTGGCGAGATCATCGGCGGTAGCCAGAGAGAGGAGCGTCTGGACATTCTCCTTGCCCGCATGGAGGAGTGCCACCTCAAGGAAGAGGATTACTGGTGGTACGTCAACCTGCGCAAGTACGGAGGCACGAAGCATGCAGGCTACGGTTTGGGCTTTGAGCGTATCATTATGTATCTGACGGGTGTGTCCAACATCCGCGACGTCATTCCGTATCCCCGCACCGTCGGGAATGCGGAGTATTAACGCACGTTTGCAAAAGCCGGGGAATTCCTTTCTCCGGCTTTTCTACGGGAAAGAAAGGATCGTTTGAAGAATGAAATTTGATATTGTAATCGTTGGCGCAGGTCCTGCGGGAATCTTTACGGCTCTTGAGATGCTTCGGAAGGGAAGCAAAAAGAAGATGCTGATCCTGGAAAAGGGCCGCTCCGTTCATGACCGTACCTGTCCCAAGGCAAAGACGGGATATTGCGTTGGATGCAAGCCCTACTGCCATATCACGACCGGCTTTTCCGGTGCAGGCGCCTTCTCGGATGGCAAGCTTTCGCTGAGCTACGAGGTGGGAGGCGATCTCCCGAATCTTCTGGGCGCTGATCGCGTGCAGGATATGATCGATTATACCGATGGAATTTACCTGGAATTCGGTGCGGATACCCACGTTGAGGGAATCGATCAGACCGACGAGGTCAAGGACATCCGTAAGAGAGCCATTAAGGCGGGACTGAAGCTGGTCGATTGTCCCATTCGTCACATCGGAACCGAGATGGCGCACAAGCTCTACGGCGATATTGAGGATCACCTCAAGAATAACGGTGTTGAGCTTCGCTTTGGATGGGAGTGTAAGGATCTTCTGCTCGAGGATTCCAAGTGTTTGGGCGTTCTTGCCGCGCACGACGGCGTCACCGAGCAGATCTATGCGGATCATACCGTAGTTGCTACCGGCCGCCGTGGCGCGGATTGGCTGGAGAAGCTTTGTGCCGAGCATAACATCGCGCACCTTCCCGGAACGGTGGATATCGGCGTGCGCGTTGAGGTTCGTAACGAGGTCATGGAGCAGGTCAATCGCGTACTGTATGAGTCCAAGCTCATCGGTTATCCGGCCCCCTTCAAGAACAAGGTTCGTACCTTCTGTCAGAATCCCGGCGGATTCGTAAGCCAGGAGAACTATGACAACGATCTTGCCGTAGTAAACGGACATTCCTTCAAGGAAAAGAAATCGAACAATACCAATCTTGCGATCCTTTGCTCGCATAATTTCTCTGTCCCCTTTAACAAGCCGATCGAATATGCACAAAAGGTTGGAGAACTGACCAATATGCTTGGTGCAGGACACATTCTTGTCCAACGCTTTGGTGACATTCTGGACGGTAAGCGCACCTGGGAGAAGGAGCTGGCGCAGTCCAACGTCAAGCCGACTCTTCCCGACGCAGTAGCGGGGGATATTACCGCGGCGATGCCTTATCGCGCAATGACGAACATCATCAACTTCATCCAGGCAATGGACGAGGTCGTTCCCGGATTTGCCTCCTACGAAACCTGGCTCTATTCCCCTGAATTGAAGTTTTACAGCAACCGTGTAAAGATGGACGACCGCTTGAATACCAACATTGCGGGATTGTATTGCTTGGGAGATTCCAGTGGATGGACGCGCGGACTGATGATGGCATCGGTCATGGGTGTCTATATGGGACACATCCTCTTTGAGGAAGAAGCAGGAAAGAAAGCTTAAAAAAGAATCGCTCCAAGCCGATCCCGGCTTGGAGCGATTCTTTTTTTGTGCTTACTTCTTGGGGAAGCTGTCCTTCAGACCGACGACGCGGTTGAAGGTGTTTGCATGCTTGGTATCCTTGCAGAAGTAGCCGACACGAACGAACTGGAATTGTTCGCCGGGTGCGGCATTCTCCAGGGAAGGCTCTACCATAGCGCCCTCAACACGGGTCAGGGAATCCGCATTCAGGAAGTCGAGATAGGTTTTTCCCTCGGGAACATCTGCGGTGTTCTCAATGTTGAAAAGACGGTCGTAGAGCATAAGGGCTGCGGGCTTGGCATACTTTGCGGAGAGCCAGTGAATCGTGCCCTTGATCTTTCTGCCGTCTGCGGGCATGCCGTTTCCGGTTTCCAGATCGGCGGTTGCGTGGATGCATTTGATCGAGCCGTCTGCATTCTTCTCAATGCCGGCATACTTGATGATATATCCGCCCATCAGACGAACCTCGCCGTCGGGCTTCAAACGGAAGAACTTGGGAGGCGGAACCTCGGCAAAGTCATCGGCGTCAATATAGACCTCGCGCGTCATCGGAACCTCTCTGGTGCCAAGCTCAGGCTTTTGCGGATGATTGGGCAGGGAGATCATCTCTTCCTTGTCCTCGGGGTAGTTGTCAATCACGACCTTGATGGGATTTGCGACGGCAATACGGCGAAGCACGTTCTCATTGAGATC
>JAFOGE010000011.1 GCA_017386965.1 Clostridia bacterium | reverse complement strand
GGGAAAGAAGAAAAAGCAAGCCAAAAACGGTGTTTGGCTTGCTTTTTGTGTATGTCGGTTCGATCAAGGGAGCGGAAAGAGGATTATGCCTCGGGTTCCACGGTCTCTGCGTCCTCGTCCTCCCAATCTTCCCAATCTTCCCAATCTTCCCAATCTCCCTCGGTTTCCAGCTCGTAGCTGTCTGCATCTGCGGGAGCGGTGATCTCTACGGGAGAACCGAGCGTCTTATAGGTAATGGTAAAGACATAGTTGAGGCTGCCGACGAATTCCTGCGTCATGTTGAAGCCGTAGGAGAGAGCAACCAGCTTGTCGTTAGCGTCGAGGCTGATGCTGACGGTAAGGTTGTCGATGATCGAGTCCACAAGCTCCTCCGCGCTCACGCCCATCATCTGCGTGAGAGCAGCGAGATAGTTTGCCTTATCAATGGGGAGTGCAAAGGTGCGCACACCGTTCTCCTCAGTCCAAGTTACATTGGCCAAAGCCTCCTCGGTAACGGTGGGAAGGGCGGCAACGATGCCCTCAAAATAATCGGCGACCTCCTCAGGCGTGGCCTCTGCCTTGATTTTTTCTACTTCCGTTCCCTCGCCGTAGTCGTACTCGGAGAGCGAATACAGAATGCCGTCAACGTAGGTCATGGTTTCGCCTGCCATTTTGCCGTACATGTTGTTTCCGCAGATCTTGTAGGACATATTCATGGTGGTGAGGTTTTCCATTCCGCCAACGTTCATGGAAACGGTGACCGCAATGTCCATATCTGCGCCGTCGCGGGTCTTTGCAAGCTGCTCTTGCGCAGCGGTGTAAAGGCTATAAGCGGTATCGGGGGTTTCTGCCGGGGGAGCTTCCTTGCATGCAGCGAAGGCAAACAAGCACATCACGGCGAGCAGGAGAGCAAAAATACGGGTTTTCATCGTTCTAAGTCATCCTTTCTGTGTTGTTTTTGACCCGAAGGTACGATAGCATTATAGCACGTGTTAAGCTTTTTGTCAATATGAACGTGGCTTTTTTTCTCATTTTTCAGAGGAAATGATGCCCCCTCCGATGACGGTTTCCCCGTCATAGAGCACCACAGATTGTCCCGGCGTGATGGCGCGCTGGGGCTCGTCGAAGCGCAGCCGGAGCGTATCCTCGTCTGTTTGCTCAACCGTCGCGGCGGCGGGGTGGGCACTGTAACGGATGCGCGCTTCTACGCGAATGGGGGAATCGATGCGGGGAAGGGCGATGAGATTGATGCTGTGGGCGGTCAGATCGCGGGAGAAAAGATCCTCGTTGCTGCCAAGCAAAACCGTACCGTCCGCAGCGCTTTTGCCGCATACGTAGGTCGGTTTCCCGAAGGCGATCCCAAGTCCCTTTCGCTGACCGACGGTATAATGAATGATTCCCCGATGCCTGCCGAGAATCTTTCCCGCGGCATCCACAAAATTGCCCCCGGGGTAGGCTTTTTTCGTGTAGCGCATCAGAAACGCGGCATAGTCGCCGTCCGGAATGAAGCAGACGTCCTGACTGTCGCGCCGTGCGGCACTTCGCAGGCCATGCTGCTCAGCGATCTCCCGAACCTCGGTCTTGGTCAAGTCCCCGAGGGGAAGAAGCGTTTCGGAAAGCTGTTTCTGGGAGAGGGACCAAAGCACGTAGGTTTGATCCTTGGCGCGGTCGCGGGGCATGGAGAGGAGCATTCTGCCGCCTCCGTCCTGTGAAATGCGCGCGTAATGTCCGGTCGCAAGATGCGAGCATTGAAGCCGATGGGCTTCCTCAAGCAGACTGCCGAATTTGATGCATCGGTTGCATTCCACGCAAGGATTGGGGGTAAAGCCCTCCTCATAGGAGCGCACGAAATACTCCATGACCGCATCCCGGAAATCCCTTTGCAGATCGCAGACCGAGAAGGGAATTCCGAGCTGCTCGGCGGCAAGACGGGCATCCTCGATCTCGCGGGAGATGGGGGGAAGCTCTCCGTTCGGAAAGAGCGCACAGGGGGAAAAGAGCTTCATGGTGACACCGTGGCAGTCGTATCCTTGCGATTTGAGAAGCAGGGCAGCAACGCTGCTGTCAACACCACCGCTCATGGCGACGAGAATGGATCGGGACATGGGAAAGCTCCTTTCGTTTGCATGCTTGGGAATTTACCAGGAAAAGGTGGTCGGCGCTCCGACGGTCAAAAGGTCCGCAAAGCCGTTCTGCCGCAGGATCTCGTACACGGCAACGGCCACCGTATTGGAGAGATTGAGCGAGCGAAGCCCCTCTCGCATTGGGAGGCGGACACAGGTGTCGGGGTTCTTTGCCAAAAGCTCCTCGGGAAGTCCTCGCGTTTCCTTGCCGAACATGATAAAGACGGGATCGGGATAATTGATCTCGGTATAGACGTGCTTGGCCTTGGTGGTAAAGTAATAGACCTTGGCTCCCGGATTCCGTTCGTAAAAATCCTCCAGGCCGTCGTAGTAGGTGATATCCAGATGATGCCAGTAATCCAGTCCTGCACGCTTGAGCTTGCGATCGTCGATGGCAAAGCCTAAGGGGCGGATGAGGTGGAGAGCGGCACCCGTCGCAGCGCAGGTGCGCGCGATGTTCCCCGTGTTCTGCGGGATCTCGGGCTCGTGGAGGACAATGTTGATTTTTTGCATAGAGCAGTCCTTCCTTTGGCGCAAACGCGCGGATTTTTCTACATCATAGCATATTTTGCACTTCAAAGCAAGTAATTTTGAAAACAAAGATTAAAATTTACAAATTATAATATATTTTTCCGCGCATTTATGGTAAAATATAAAGGATTATTGATTTTTGATACGCCGTTCCTTGGAGGGGCGGGGGAAAGGACCGTTTTACGATGTCGATTTTTACAAAGCTCTTTGGTACGTACAGTCAACGTCAGCTCAAAAAGCTCTCCGAGGTTGCGGATTACATCGATTCGCTCTCCGAGCAGTACGCTGCGATGAGCAATGAGGAGCTGCAGGCCGTCACGCCCGCGCTCAAGGCAAGGCTCGCGGCGGGGGAAACCCTCAACGAAATTCTGCCCGATGCCTTTGCGGCCATTCGTGAGGCGGCTGACCGCGTGCTTGGAAAGCGCCCCTTCTACGTACAGATCCTTGGCGGTATCGTCCTGCACCAGGGACGGATCGCAGAGATGAAGACCGGTGAGGGTAAGACCCTTGTGGCAACGCTTCCCGCCTATCTCAATGCTCTTGCGGGTCAGGGCGTGCATATCGTTACCGTTAACGAGTATCTTGCGCGTGTCGGTGCGGAGGAAATGGGACGTGTCTATGAATTCATGGGCCTGACGACGGGGCTTGTCGTGCACGGCCAGAGCCCTGCCGAAAAGCAGGCGGCCTACAACGCCGACATTACCTACGGAACCAACAATGAGTTCGGATTTGACTATCTGCGTGACAACATGGTCATCTACAAGCACCAGATGGCTCAGAGAGGCCATGCCTTTGCCATTGTGGACGAGGTGGACTCCATTCTCATCGACGAGGCGCGTACCCCTCTGATCATCTCGGGAGCGGGCGACACCGCAACCGACCTCTACGACAAGGCAAATTCCTTGGTTCGCACCATGCGAAAGCACGTGATCAAGGAGCTGGACAATAAGGAAAGCCACGACGATATCAACGCAGACTACATCGTGGATGAAAAGGCGAACAATGCCATCCTGACACCGCAGGGTGCTAAGAAGGCGGAAAAATTCTTCGGCCTTGAGAATTTTACCGATGCCGAGAACGCGCAGATCGCACATCACGTTCAGCAGGCGATCAAGGCCTACGGATGCATGCATCGGGACGTGGACTACGTGGTCAACGAGAAGGGCGTTATGATCGTCGATTCCTTCACGGGACGTCTGATGCCGGGACGCCGCTATTCGGACGGCTTGCATCAGGCGATCGAGGCCAAGGAGGGGGTCAAGGTTCAAAAGGAGAACAAGACGCTGGCGACCATTACCTTCCAAAATTACTTCCGTATGTATCGCAAGCTCTCGGGTATGACGGGTACGGCACTAACCGAGGAAACCGAATTCCGCGAGATCTATCAGCTGGACGTGGTCGAGATCCCTACGAACAAGCCCATGATTCGCGTGGACCACGCGGATGCCGTCTATCGGAGCATCGAGGGCAAATACAACGCCATCGTACAAAAGGTCAAGGAGTGCTATGAGAAGGGACAGCCGATTCTGGTCGGTACCGTTTCGATCGACAAGTCCGAGCTTCTCTCGCTTCGTCTGCGAAAGGCAGGCATTCCGCATACCGTGCTCAATGCAAAGTATCACGCCAAGGAGGCAGAGATCGTTGCGCAGGCAGGTAAGGTGGGGGCTGTGACCATTTCCACGAACATGGCTGGACGCGGAACCGATATTCTGCTGGGCGGAAACCCCGAATTCATGGCAAAGTCCGATATGCGTTCCATGGAGTTCTCCGAGGAGGCCATTGCGCTTTGCGCCGGCTCTGCCGAAACGGAGGATGAGGAGGTTCTGCGCGCGCGGAAGGTCTTCCGTGAATTGGTACAGAAATACAAGACCGAGCTTGAGCCGGAGGCCGAGCGTGTCAGAGCGGCGGGCGGACTCTTTATCCTGGGTACGGAGCGGCATGAGAGCCGACGGATCGACAACCAGCTCCGCGGACGCTCCGGCCGTCAGGGAGATCCCGGCGAATCCATGTTCTTCCTCTCCATGGAGGACGATCTGATGCGTCTGTTCGGCACCGATCGGATCCGGGGTGTGGTCGATGCACTCAAAATGCCCGAGGATATGCCCATTGATGCAAAGATCCTTTCGGGTGCGATCGAGAACGCGCAAAAGCGCATCGAGGATAGCAACTTCAAACGCAGAAAATACGTCCTGGCCTACGACGACGTGATGAATCAGCAGCGTGCGATCATCTACAAGCAACGGCAGGACGTGCTCAACGGAGCGGATATTTCGGAAACGGTACGCAAGATGCTGCTTTCCACCGTGGATGCCTCGGTGGAGGGATATACGCGCTCGGATCTTCCCACCGAGTGGGATCTGGACGGCTTGCGTGCGCATTTCCTGGGGCTTTTGACCGAGGAGGAGGATTTCCGTTACACCGACCAGGAGCAAAAGAAGCTGGACCGCGATTCGATTCGGGAAATGCTCCGCGAGCGTGCGGAGGAGCGCTACCGTCAGCGCGAGGAGCTGTTCGGCGCGGAGGTCTTCCGCGAGGTCGAGCGTGCGATCCTGCTGCGCAACGTCGATACGGCGTGGATGGAGCATATTGATATGATGGATGATCTCCGAGGCAACGTGGGACTGCAATCCTATGCACAGAGAGATCCGGTCAATGAGTATCGCATTCAGGGAGCCGATCTCTTTGATATGATGGTGGATGAGATCCGTCAAAAGACCATGCGTGCGATCCTTTCGGTTCGTCCCAAGGCACAGCCCATTCAGCGCGTGCAGGTGGCAAATCCCATCAGCGAGGGCTTTGAGGGGGCAGGACCGCGCAAAAACGTCGTCGTCAAGAGAACGGGCGGCTCTCCCATCGTCAACGCAAGCGTCAAGGTGGGAAGAAACGATCCTTGCCCCTGCGGAAGCGGTAAGAAATATAAGAACTGCTGTATGCGCAACGAAGGGAACTGAGAGCAATATGGGATTTGGATATCTTCTGATCGGATATTTGATCACCTTCGTCATTCATATGACGTTGCAGTCCTTGGGATTGGGAGGCCTTGCTCTTTTGGTGGGATACGGAACGATGCTCCTGGGGCTTGTTCAGCTGAACCGCTTTCAGAGCGCCTTTGCCTATGCAAAATGGATCCTACCCCCTCTTTTGGTTATAGCGCTCTACGATTGCTGCGCCTTCCTGTCTGAGCAGATGCTCCTGGAGCTTCCGTTCTTCAACGCGGAGGTCGCATCCGTCATGGGGTGGATTTCCTTTGCACTGGTAATTCTTTTCCATTTTGCACTTCTGTATGCCATTTGCGTGCTTGCGCAGGAGGTTGCGCTCCCCGTGATTCGTATCAAGGCGATGCGGAACATGGTGCTTGTCATTCTGTATGCGGTTATCTATCTTTTGGCCGAGCTGCCCTTGCTTGGCGAGAGCGTGCGCAGCTATCTGCTCTATCCCATCATTTTTTTACAGTTGGCATGGATTCTTTGCAATCTGCTGCTCTTTCTCAACTGTGCCAAGGACATTTGCCCCGAGGGGGAGGAGGATCCGCAGCCGAAGCGCTACCGTTGGAATCTGCTCAACCGCATTGGGGACGCCTATGAGAGAAACCGGCAGCGCGCGGTAGACCGCGTAACGCGGGAAACCGAGGAGCGAATGGCGCGGAAGCGCGCCGAGCGCGAAAAGAAAAAAATAACACACGGAAAAAAGAAACGCTAATTTTGATCCGGGAGAAAGGAGGAAAACGCCATGCTTCAAAGGGAACGTGTTTTGCAAGTGCCATACTTGATGCTTGCATGCCTGTTCTGGATCGATCCCATTCTGGGATTTCGGGATGTTTTGCCCGACGTATTCGGATACCTGCTGCTTTTCCTCGGCCTTTCTCGCCTTTCGGATATCGGCGATGCCTTTGCCGAGAGCCGAAAGCGCGCACAAAAGCTGATCCTGCTGGGAGTCCTGCAGATTCTGGCGCAGCTTTTGATCTACGTATTTCTTCCCCGCATTGAGGGAACGATGAATGCGTATGAATCGCCCACGGTGATCCTGCTTTGCACGTTTGTCTTAAGCGTTGCAAAATGCTACTACCTCATTCCCGCTCTGCGGGACTTTTGGAAGGGGATCTCGCAGGCCTCTCTGCTTGCAGGAGGGGAGCCTTCTGCGCATTCCGCCGACTGTGACGCGGCATTTGGAAGGGCGCGGAGGATGGGAACCTTCTTTCTCCTGCTTTCCTCCGTTTGCTCACTCCTCCCGGAATTGACCCTGCTGGTCACCTTTGACTATCATTCGGCAGGGAAGACCGACTACCCCGATTGGTACGTCGGGGGCGGAGGCGGCGGTGCGGGAATGGATCTGTATGCCTACGTGGATCTGTTCCGCCTTTTGCTCGGCATCCTGATCCTTCTGATTGGTCTTGTCTGGGTTGCTTTCTACCTCATTGGATTGCGCCGCCTGCAAAGGGATGCGGCCGTGACCTCCTATTTGGAGGCGCGCTATGCAGCCGAGGTGCTTCCCCGTACGGGAATGCTCAAGCTGCGCCGCTTTGATAGGGGCTTCCTCCTTTGGCGGATCGGTGCGATCTTTTCGGTGCTGTTTCCGCTCTATTTGCGCGCCCCTTCCGCGGACGGCACCGTAGGCTTGCAGCCGGATGAGGTCATCAGCCGCGGACTCAAATCGCACTTCTACGATCTTCTTCCCACAGTTTTCTGTGGGGTTTGCCTTCTGCTTGGCGTGCTGGCCTTGCGGGATCTGCTTGAAAAAAGGAAGGGCTACCTGCTGTTTGGCATTCTCTGCGTCGGTGTGTCCGCCTTGCGCATGATCTTCCACGCGCGGTATATGTCCACGTATTACTTAAAGGATGCGCTCTATATTGCCGAGGCGTACGATGCATTTTTGCTTCTTCGCATTCTCGCGCTTGCCGAATCGATTCTGCTTTGCGTGCTGCTGATCCTGACGCTTTCGCTTCTGCGCCGCTTGATCCGACGTCACACGGCGGTGATCTACGAGGGAGAGCAGGCGCGAGGCCTTTCGGAGCGTGCCACAAGGCAGCTGCATGCAAGACTGGATCAAAAGCTCCTGCTCTGCTTGCTCCTCTTTGTGCTTGCGGGAGGTGCCAATGCCTTCTTTTTCTGGATGCAGCTGCAATATTCGGATCTGTGGATCCTTGCAACCGTCCTCGGTGCGGTGGCGGTCGGATGCTTCTTCTCCCTTCTGAATGACGTCAAGGAGCAGCTTTGTGTATCCTACGCGAGAGAGGGAACGTATAATTCCTGATTTCGATGCACATACTATCCTTGTCATTTTCGAATGATAAATTCGTAAAAAGCAAGGAGCGCATTCCCATGAATTATTCGCAGGACGTACGCAACCAGAACCAAAATCAGAACCAAAATCAAAATCAGAATCAGAACAAAAACCAGAATCAGAACAAGAATCAAAGCTCTGACAAGAATCGCAATCAGTCCCAGAATCAGTCCCAGAACCAAAATCAAAATCGAACCGACCGTTAAAGAAGCCGATGGGGGAGGAAGCTGCAAAAAAATGCAGTTTCCTCCCCCCCCTTTTTTTTGTCGGGTGGCGGAAAGCCATGCTTTTTTGTTTTGAAAAAAGAGG
>JAFOGE010000116.1 GCA_017386965.1 Clostridia bacterium | reverse complement strand
GTTATTTCGCGCTCTGCGGAGCGCGAGGAGGGCTCCGCGCCCTCCACCTGCGCCCACTGGCGTGGGGGCTATGGAGCGCTCACGCGCGGTGCGTATCCGTTTCGTGCGGCGGCTTAACGCGCTCTCGCGCGGTGCGTAGCCGCTTCGTGTCGCGGGACGCGCTCTCGCGCGGTGCATAATTTTTTTCGTCATTATTTTCCATCCGAAAGGGTTCTTTTCTATGAATGTCAAAAAATACGTCGGCTCGCGAGAGTTCTATAAAACCCTCCTCGTCGTCGCCGTTCCAATCATGATCCAGAACGGAATCTCCAATTTCATCAGCCTCCTGGATAACGTCATGGTCGGACGCCTCGGCACCGAGCAAATGTCCGGCGTTTCCATCGTCAACCAGCTCTTCCTCGTCTTTAACCTCTGCATCTTCGGCGCGGTTTCGGGCGCAGGTCTTTTCGGCTCTCAATTCTTCGGAAAGAAGGATCACGACGGACTTCGCCACGCCTTCCGCTTTAAGTGGTATATGACGCTTACCCTCTTTGCCGTCGCAATCTCCCTCTTTCTCCTCGCAGGAGAACCCCTCATCCGCCTCTATCTCCACCAGGGAAGCGAAAGCGGCGACCTCGAATTGACCATGCACTACGCAAAGCAGTACCTGGCCATCATGCTCATAGGCCTCTTCCCCTATACCGTAACGCAAATCTACGCCTCCTCCCTGCGCGAGATCAGCCGCTCGGTGCCTCCCATGCTCGCCGGAATCGCAGGCGTTGCCGTAAATTTATCCTTAAACTACGTCCTCATCTTCGGAAAGCTCGGCCTCCCCGCCCTGGGAGTCCGGGGAGCGGCGCTCGCAACCGTTGTGTCCCGCTTCGTGGAATGCGGCACCTTGATTCTTTGGACGCATCTGCACGCAAAGAAATGCCCCTTCATTCAAAAGGCGTACCGCTCCTTCTACGTTCCCGCAGGCCTCGCGCGCCGTATCCTGCGCACAGGCGCACCCCTGATGCTCAACGAAACCCTCTGGGCCGCAGGAATGGCAGGACTTTTGCAATGCTACTCCTTCCGAGGCTTGGCCGTCGTATCCGCCATGAATATCTCCAATACGATCTTTAACACCTGCTCGGTAGTCTTCCTCGCCATCGGGAGCGCGATCTCCATCCTCATCGGCCAACGGCTGGGGGCAGGAGAGAGAGAGGAAGCACGCGACGCGGCAGAAAAGATGATCTTCTTCTCGCTCCTGACAGGCATTGCCGCAGGCATCGTCACCGCGATCCTCGCACCCTTCTTCCCATTGCTCTATAAGACCACGGAGGAGGTGCGCACCCTGGCAACGCAGCTTACCCTCGTCATAGCTGCCGCCGCACCGCTGCACGCCTTTCTGAACGCCTCCTACTTTACCCTGCGCTCGGGAGGAAAGACCGTGCTGACCTTCCTCTTTGATTCGGGATACGTCTGGTGTGTCAATCTGCTTTTGGCATTTCTCCTGACCCGTCTGACCTCCCTCCCCATCGTTCCCCTTTACGCCATCTGCCAATTCGTGGACATCGTAAAATGCGTCGTCGGATACGTTCTGGTGCACCGAGGGATCTGGATCCGCAACATCACGGCCGAAAGAACGCCGAAAAACACGTAAGAAAGGATTTTTTTCCATGACCGAATTTTTAGTACGTCGGTTCGTCAAGAACCGAGAGGACATAAGAGATCCGCAGGTGCGGCGGCAGTACGGAATGCTCTCCAGTATCACGGGGATCATCCTCAATCTGCTTCTGTTCCTTTCCAAGTTCGTGG
>JAFOGE010000115.1 GCA_017386965.1 Clostridia bacterium | reverse complement strand
TTGTGGAATTATGGGCTTTTGGGAGAGTCCTCCCAAGGGCCAAAACAAATCAAGCAACGGGAGAAGCAAAATGAGCAAAACACTGGAAAAGCTGCAAAAGTTTGACGGCGTCAAGGGACCCGTCCTCACTATCGTTATGGACGGCGTGGGACTTGCTCCCGACACCGTTTCCAACGCCGTTAAGGGCGCCTACACCCCCAATCTCGACCGTTTGATGGCATCCTATCCCACGGTCAGCCTCAAGGCACACGGCACCGCCGTCGGTCTGCCCTCTGACGACGACATGGGTAACTCCGAGGTGGGTCACAACGCCCTCGGCGCAGGTCAGGTGTTCGCGCAGGGTGCAAAGCTGGTCTCCAACTCCATCGAAAGCGGCAAGATGTTTGCCTCCGCCACCTGGCAGGAGCTGGTCGCAAACGTAAAGGCCAACGCCTCTACCCTGCACTTCCTCGGCCTCTTTTCCGACGGTAACGTGCACTCCCACATCGACCACCTCAAGGCCATGCTGAAGCAGGCAAAGGCCGAGGGCGTTTCCCGCGTGCGCGTGCACATCCTTCTGGACGGCCGTGACGTTGGCGAGACCTCCGCGCTTGACTATATCCTCCCCTTTGAGGCCTTCCTCGCAGAGCTGCGCGACGAGAGCTTTGACGTCTGCATCGCATCGGGCGGCGGACGCATGACCATCACCATGGACCGCTACGAGGCCAACTGGGCAATGGTCGAGGCAGGCTGGAAGACGCACGTGCTTGGCGAGGGCAGACAGTTTGCTTCCGCCGAGGAGGCCGTTGTGACCTACCGCGAGGAGCTGAAGGTCATCGACCAGGATCTCCCCGCCTTCGTGATCGCCGAGAACGGCAAGCCTGTGGGCACAGTTGAGGACGGCGACAGCGTGATCTTCTTCAACTTCCGCGGCGACCGCTCCATCGAGATCTCCAAGACCTTTGACGCTCCTGAGGGCGCGTTTGACAAATTTGACCGCGTACGTGTGCCGAAGGTAGTCTATGCCGGCATGCTGGAGTACGACGGCGATTTGCACATCCCCTCCAAGTACCTGGTATCTCCTCCCGAGATCACCAACACCATGAGCGAGTACATGGCCAACACCGGCATTCCCGTTCTCGCCATCTCCGAAACGCAGAAGAACGGACACGTAACATACTTCTGGAACGGAAACAAATCCGGCAAGTTCAGCGAGGAGCTGGAAACCTATATTGAGATCCCCTCCGACGTTGTTCCCTTCGAGCAGCGCCCCTGGATGAAGTGCGCTGAAATCACCGATCAGCTCATTGCGTGCCTCAAGTCCGGAAAGTACCAATATCTGCGCGTCAACTTCCCCAACGGCGACATGGTCGGCCACACCGGCTCGCTTGCCGCAACCCGTTGCTCTATGGAAGCCCTCGACCTGCAGCTTGGCCGTATTCTTCCCGTGCTGGATTCCCTTGGCGGCGTGGCTCTGATCACCGCTGACCACGGAAACGCCGATGAGATGTATGAGATGGACAAGAAAACCGGACTGCCAAAGGCAGACAAGAGCGGTAACTACAAGTCCAAGACCAGCCACACCCTCAACCCCGTTCCCTGCATCTTCTACGATAACACCGAGGCAAAGAACTGCTACAAAGTAAAGAAGGATGGTGCGTTCGGACTTTCCAACGTCGCTGCTACCACCGTAAATCTCATGGGCTACAAGGCTCCCGAGATGTGGGACGAGTCGATCATCGAAATCCTTTGAGGAGAGCGCATCATGCAGTATAAAACCGAGCTACACCTGCATACAGACCTCGTCAGCCCCTGTGCGGATCTTCCTTACACCGAGGCCGCCGAGCGCTATCTTGCGGCCGGCTACACCACGATCGTGGTGACCGACCACTATTCCCGTCCCATCGTGGAGCGCGAGGGAAGATCCTGGGAGCAATCCATGGATCACTTCCTCTCGGGCTACCGCGCCATGAAGGAATACCTCAACGGCAGAGCAAACGTCCTGCTCGGATGTGAGCTTCGCTTTGACGGCGCGGCAAGCAACGATTACCTTGTTTTCGGTGTTACCGAGGAGCTCCTCCGTCAGAATCCCATGCTGCATCGGATGACCGTTCCGGAATTTTCCGCTTTTGCGCGGGAAAACGGTCTTCTGTTCGTGCAGGCGCATCCCTTCCGCAATTCCATGACCATCGTCAAGCCTCATCTTCTGGACGGCATCGAGGTCTTCAACGGACACAAGGGACACGACTCCCGAAACTTTATCGCCCATGCGTACGCCAAGCACTGTGGGCTGATTCCCACCTCTGGAACGGATTTTCACCATCCCGATTCGGTCATCAGCGGCGGCATTCTGACCGACGCTCCCATCACCTCGATCGAGCAGCTGGTCGCAGTGCTGAAAAGCCGCGACTATACCTTGATCTGCGAGGGCCCCTGCGCCAAGGATGGTGAGCTGCGGAATATCCACGCAAGCGAATTTTGACCGAAAATATCTCTTTCCTTAAGGAGAACCGTCATGAATTACAATTCCTTGGAGGAGCTGCAAAGAGCCTGCGCCGACTGCCAAGCCTGCCCACTCGGGAAGACACGTACCAAATCCGTCTTCGGAACGGGTGATGTGCGTGCCGAGCTGATGTTCGTGGGTGAGGCTCCCGGTGAGCAGGAGGATCTCTCGGGCGTCCCCTTCGTCGGGCGTGCGGGACAGCTTCTGGACAAATTCCTTTACGCCGTGGATATTCCGCGCGAAAAGGTCTACATCGCCAATATTCTCAAATGCCGCCCGCCCAAGAACCGCGATCCCCTTCCCGCTGAGGAGGAGGCCTGCATCGGGTATCTGCGCGAGCAGGTCCGCCTGATCCGTCCGAAGGTCATTGTCTGCCTGGGACGCATTGCGGCGATGCGCCTGATCAAGCCCGACTTTAAGATCACGCAGGAGCATGGACAGTGGTTTGAACGCGGAGGCTATCGGATGACTGCCGTCTACCATCCCGCGGCACTTCTGCGGGATCCTCGCAAGAAGGAGGATATGCTGGAGGATATGAAGCGTATTCGCAACATTTTGGACGAAGGAAAGGAATCTGCCGAGCCATGAGCTTTTCCGCACTGTTATCCATCATTCTGACACTCTTTCTGCTGATGATCTGCGGCTTCTTCTGTCGCAAAAAAGGGATCATTGATACCGTCGCCTCCAAGCGGCTTTCCTCGCTGATTATTTCGGTAGGACAGCCTATGATGATCATTGCCGCGCTCAACAATGCAGAATATTCCAAAGAAAATCTCACCATCGCCTGGCAGGTAACACTGATCGGCTTTGTCCTGCATTCGGTTCTGGCACTGGCCTCTCTCCTGATCTGCCGCGGCATGAAAGGGAGTGATCGGGGAAAGATCTTTGAATTCTCCCTG
>JAFOGE010000114.1 GCA_017386965.1 Clostridia bacterium | reverse complement strand
CCTTCACGTACACCTCGAAATTACCGAAGCAGTTCACCCGCAAAAGCTTTTCCTTTTGGCGGACGCCCTTTATGTTGTCAATTTCACCCTGTACGTCCTCGGCCGCGATGGGCTTCATCAGATACCCCGAGGCGTGAAGCTTGAACGCGGGAATGGCGTATTCCTCATAGCCCGTGCAGAATACGATCTTACAATTCGGGCGGGCCGCAACGATTTTCTCGGCAAGCGCAAGGCCGCCCATACCGCGCATATTGATATCCAAAAAGGCAATATCCGCGCGATGGGTGCGAACGAATTCCAGTGCCTCTTCACAGTCGGAAAACTTTGCGACCTCCGTAATATCGGGGGAGGCTTCGATGGCCGCCACCAGGGCGCCAAGCATCAACGCTTCATCATCAACTGCTATTGCGATCATTTTCTCATCTCCTTTGGAATAGTTACCAGCACCTTGGTGCCGACGCCTACGGTGCTTTCGATCTCCAGCCTACCGTTTACCATGACCTTCAGACGTTCACGGATGTTGCGAAGGCCTACGTGCTTTCTCTCGTCAATCAGAACGTTTGTGTCGAATCCTGCGCCGTCATCCGTCACCGAAATGCAATAATCCGTGTCGGTCTCATAGGAAACCACGTGAATGGTTCCGCCTTTGGGAAGCTTCATCAAGCCGTGCTTGATGGCATTTTCAACGATCGGCTGAACGGTCAGGGCGGGAATATGGAAATCCTCGGACTTCATTTCAAACGTAAAGGTCATATCCGGGAATCGCACGTTTTCAATGCTGATATAGTGATGCACGTGCTCCATTTCCTGCGACATGAGGATGGGCTTGGGGTTATCCAGCTCTCCGAAATTTCCTCGTAGATATTTTGCAAAGTTGTGCACGAGCTCACCCGCCTTCGGAGGATCCAGCTTACAAAGCTGCTCGATGCTGCCCAGCGTATTATAAATGAAATGAGGGCGGATCTGACTCATCATGGTGGAGATCCTGCTCTCGGCAAGCTCCGCGTGAAGCACGATCTTTTCCATCTCAAGCTCTTTGGCCTTGGTCGCTGCATTGATGCTTTGAGGGATCAGCTTCAGCACCATCACCATGGCTACGGCAAACAGCGCGACGAAAACGTATTGGGAAATAACGCCGCCCTTCCAGGCTCCCTTCCACGTTCCCACAACGTCGACGGCAAAGGCGATCAGCGGGAGAGATACGGCAATATAGAACCAGCGTTCCTTCGTCACGGTTGAAATAAACTCTTTGACCAGGCAGAACAAAAGCACGATATTGGCAAGGATCTGCACCGCGATCCACCAAAACCACGTATCGTAAAACAGCAGATCGGTGACAACGGGCAAAACGAGGAATACGGCGTTTGCAACAGCCAAAAGGATCACCGTTATCTCGCCTGTCCTCCTCGTTGCTTTGAGGAGGTGGGATATGCTCATGGATAGGAAAAGCATGTAGAACATCATGGCGAATCCCAGGACGGTGGTATTGGAAACGATGGATTCGCTCCAGAAGGAAATACCGTCGGCGCTATACGCAATGTAGGCTCCCGCAAACAGGACCACAAGGCCGAGAAGCCAGATGATCCGATCGCTCTTGATATGGATCAGGCTTGAGAACAGTGCAATGCCCAGGAACACGAGGGAAACGAGCATCAGCAGCATTCCCGCATTTCTCTGCGGCTCGCCGCTATTCAATACGCTCTTTTCGAACTCAATTCCCGTCCAGAAAGCCATTGAGGAGAGCATTTCATCGATCGCGGTCTCATTTCCGAAACTGTGCGGATTGTGAACGAGGATCTCGATCTGCTCCTCGCTTTCACTGGTAAAGAAGCAGGCGTTCCAGCCTTCACCGCATACGGAATCCCCGTACAAGGGGTTTTCCATATCGACCACGAAGGGCTCGGCCCCCACCTCGTAAAACGTCAGGTTAATATGGTCGGTATAGAACGCGACGGGCAGATCCCCTCTGTAGATACCGACGTACCCTCCCTCGGGGTCAAGCATATGGAGGTTGCCCCGCAGGGTAACGTCTCCTTTTGTCGCAGGGATGTGCTCCCCCTCCACGATCTTCTGCCATTCACCGCCCTCAATTCGATACTCGCCGTCAAAATACACCTTCGCGATCAGAGCAGGCTCCGCCTGCAGGCTGGTGGTATCATGGAACCACAGCAAAAAGAACGCAAGCAGAAGCAGCAGCAAAACGCCCACAATGGACATGTATTTTCTTTTGAATATCTGACATGTTTTTTGGAAATCCGGCATTGTCCACCTCCGAAAATGTTTCAGCGCGATCTCCGATGAAAACGCGCATGCGCCATCCTTAAGACCGCCTCACTCTATTCCT
>JAFOGE010000113.1 GCA_017386965.1 Clostridia bacterium | reverse complement strand
GGATCGAACCCTGCAAATGCCAGGGGCATTTGCCATGACGCGCGGCAAGGTGTGCGACGGGGAAGCCTGCATTCTCCCGCGCTGCAAAAAAGGTGCTGAGTCAAAGTAGACTCAGCACCTTTTTGATTTTTCCTTAAAGCACAAACTGCACGGCACAGAAGCCTGCGTAGATGGCGAGGAGGATAATGCCCTGGGCGCGGTAAAGCTTGCCCTTGATGAGCGTGGGGATCGTGAGAAGTCCCATCACGGCCAGCATAACGGGAATATCTACCACAAGGGAGGCGTTCATACCGCCGATCAGCTTGCCGACGGGTACCTCAAAGGGGGAGATGGCAATGGAAAGTCCGCTGACCAGAACCAGATTGAAGATGTTTGCGCCGATCACGTTTCCGAGCGAGAGCGCACCGTGACCCTTAACGAGCGAGGTGATGGCGGTGACAAGCTCAGGCAGGGAGGTTCCGAGCGCCACGAAGGTCAAGGCGATTACGGTCTGGGGAACGCCAAGAGCCTCGGCAATCTTGGTTCCGTTATCCACCAGAAGGTCAGCGCCGAGTGCAATTACGGCTGCTCCGATGATGAGGAAGATCACGTTGGAGTTCAGCACGCCAAGCGTTTTTCCGGTGGCAAGCTTCAGGATCCCGATCAGGAGAACCATTGCGCCGATGACCCCTGCGAGGAAGCCGCCGTCAAGCTTTGCAAAGAGAGAGATGCCCTGTGCCACAAGAAGAGCCGCGCCAACGATGACAAACCCAATCGCGTCGCCCTTCGGGCCTTGCTCCTCCTTTGCAACCTCGTCGTCCAGTGCGTCCACCATCAGATCCACGTTCGGCTCTACGGGCTTCATAGCCTTCTTGGCTTGCAGAACCAGGACGGTCATGTAGGCCAGGAATGCCAGAAGCAGCACGATGCCGGACCAGCGGTCAAAGGTGCCAAAGAGATAGGAAACGGCCACGTAAAAGGCTGCTACCGCAAAGAAGAAGATCACAGGGAAGATCAGCGATTTGCGCTCGGCCTTGGCAGGGCGAATGGCTACGGTGAGCGCTGCGATCAGAGAGGTGTTACAGATGATTGAGCCGATGGCGTTGCCGTACGCCATCGCACCGCTCCCTTGCGCTGCGCTGGTTGCGGATACCATCACCTCAGGAAGCGTCGTTCCGATGGAAACGACGGTTGCACCGATCAGAAGCTCGGGAATGTGGAAGCGGTGTGCGATGCCGGAGGCACCATCCACAAACCAGTCGCCACCCTTGATCAAAAGAACAAGACCAATGGCAAAGAGTATAACGGGAATGATCATAATTTTTTCCTTTCTTTGTCAAAATATATCTTTTATATTATACCATGCTTAAAGCGATATTTCAAGAGCCTTTCCAATATTTCGGAAACATCGTCCGTTATTTTGCAGCTACCTCCCGGTAGATCTCGTTTTTATGAACGCCGCGATCCTTTGCAGTTTGCTTAATGGCATCCATTCTGGAAAGTCCCTGTGAGAGATAATGCTCTACATGCTCCCGGATGCTCATTTCTGCCCAGAACGCTTTTTTAGAGGCAGATCTTCCGCATCCCTCTACCACAAGGACGTATTCTCCTCGCGGATCGTTTTCGGCATAGAAGGCGACGGCCTTTCCGAGCGTGGTGCGCAGAACTTCCTCGTTGATCTTGGTCAACTCGCGGCAAAGGGCGATGCGTCGATCCTCTCCAAAGGCGGTGGCCAGATCCTTCAGCGTTGCTTTCAGCTTGTGGGGCGCCTCGTGAAAAAGCATAGTGCGATCCTCCTCTGCAAGCACGGAAAGGCGCTCGCGCCGTTCGGCCTTGTTGACCGATAAAAAGCCCTCAAAGCAAAAGCGTCCCGTAGGAAGTCCGGAAAGTGTCAGCGCCGTAATCGAGGCGACGGGACCGGGGATTGAGGTTACGGGAATGCCAAGATCTGCACAGAGCGCGACCATATCCTCTCCGGGGTCACTGATGGCAGGGGTTCCGGCATCGGTGATCAGAGCGCAGGATTCGCCATCCTGCAAGCGCTTTGCGATTTGTTCGCCGCGTTCTCGCTTATTATGCTCAAAATAGGATATCATCGGCTTCTGGATACCGAGGCAGGAGAGCAGCTTCCCCGAATTGCGGGTATCCTCTGCGGCAATGAAATCCACCTCGGAAAGGACCTTTACGGCTCTCTCGGAGAGGTCTGCGAGGTTTCCGATGGGAGTTGCCACGAGATAGAGCATGCCGCCTATGACGCGGTTTTTCTCATCCCGGAAGGAATCGTTCTTTTTGATGGAGCTCATACGAACCATCCTTTCTAAGTTCAAATTTTGCACCTTTTTGGGGGCGGTGGCATAGGCTACGGATAAGAGCAATACGAACCGCCGAATCAGGGAGGGACTATGGCAATTAAAATATACGTTGATCAGGGGCACAATCCCGAGAACCCGAATGCAGGTGCGGAGGGAAACGGTCTTTTGGAGCAGGACATCACCTACCGTGTGGGGCAGGAGCTGGCAGAGCTTTTGCGGGCAGATCCGAATTTTGAGGTGCGGCTTTCGCGCCCCACTCCGGAAAGCACGCTTGGTACATCCAATTCCACAAGTCTTCGGGCGCGTGTGGACGATGCCAACAGTTGGGGAGCGGATGCCTTTATCAGTATTCACACAAATGCCTCTGAAAATGCCGATGCAGGGGGCGTGGAGGCCTTTTCATACGCATCCCCTTCGGTTGCCTTTTCACTTGGTGAGGATATTTTGGAGCAGCTTTCGAATGCCACGGGGTTTCGCAACCGAGGGATGAAGGTGCGTCCCGGACTTTACGTCCTGCGCCGCACCGCAATGCCGGCCGTTCTGGTAGAGATCGGTTTTATTACCAATCCGCAGGAGGCCGCTCTGATGGATCAGGATCCGGCTCTGTTCGCAAGGGGGATCTATGACGGTATTCTAGAGTACTATCGTTAAAAAAGAGGGGCATTTGGTGCGCCCCTCAAATGTAGATCGAGCTTTGTCAACGCTCCTCGCGGAAGTAGGATTGTCCGAGGGAGGCCGGCGGTTGATTTTCTCGCTTCTTGCGAATACTCGTGATGATCAGAACGAGGATCGTAACCACGTAGGGAAGCATTTCAAGAAGCGGGGTTGCGCTCATGGGGAGCGTCAGTCCCAAAAGTCCGGGGATAAAGGAGCCGGCTACAAAGAGCGCGCCGAAGATCATCGACCCGAAAAAGCTGAGATAGGGACGCCAGAGTGCAAAGATGACAAGTGCGATGGCAAGCCATCCAAAGGGCTCAATATTCAGGTAGGCCTCGGGGGATCCGGAGTAGTCCATAATGTAGAACAATCCGCCCAGTGCGGCAATGCCGCTTCCGATACAGGTCGCACCGTATTTGTAAGCCGTTACGTTGATGCCGACCGCGTCTGCCGTTGCGGGGTTTTCGCCGACTGCACGCAGATGCAGTCCAACGCGCGTGCGACTCAGCACGAGGGATGCGGCGATTGCAATGACGATTGCGAGATAGACCATGACACCCCAGTATTTGAGGGAATCGGTTCGATCCGCAAAGGGGAAGCGGAAGTAGTTCAAGGCATACATGTACTGTAAGGGCCGAATCTTGGAAATAATGAATTTCATCATTCCGACACCGAAGGTGGTCATGGCAAGGCCGGTCACGTTTTGATTCGCGTGCAGCGTCACGGTCAGGAAGCTGTAGATCGCTCCCATCAGGATGCCGCTGAGGAAGGATGCGAGGATCGAGATGATCACGATCAGCATCGGGGGAATTCCCGATCGGTACATCAGCTGAAGCGCAATGCATCCTCCGGCGCCACCCATACACATAATGCCCGGAATACCAAGGTTGAGGTGTCCCGCCTTTTCGGTCAGAATCTCTCCCACCGAGCCATAGAGAAAGGTCATGCCAAGCGCGATTGCGTTAAAGAGATAATTTACCCATCCGCTCATTTGCCGACACCTCCTTTTTTGTGGGATACACGGGATTTGATCTTGTAATGGATGAAGAACTCACATCCAATGATAAAGAACAGAATAATTCCGACGACGATGTTGGGGAAGGCGGAGCTGACGTTGAAGATGGTGGACATCTCCGATCCGCCCTGTTGCAGGAAGATGATCAGAGCGGACGTCACGACCATGATCAAGGGGTTGAATTTGGCAAGCCAGGAAACCATAATGGCGGTAAAACCAAGACCGCCAACGGTTGCCGTGGTGATCGAATGGTCAAGCGCTGCCACAATGAGGAAGCCTGCAAGACCGCAGATGGCTCCGGAAACCAAAACGGTGCGCGTAATCACGCGACCAACGTTGATGCCGATGTAACGGGCAGTCTTTTCGCTTTCGCCAACGACCGAGATCTCATATCCTTGCTTTGTGTAGTTGAGGTAAATGTAAACCAGGACGGTCAGAGCAAGCACCACGAGGATCAAAAGGAGATACTCGTTGTAAAGCCTTGGCAGATGTCCAAAGGCGACCTCGCCAAGCGTACTGGAGCCATCAGCCTTTGTCCACTCCATCAGGGCAAAGGCGACGAGATAGGTCGCTACGTAGTGCATCACCAGGGTAAAGAGCGATTCGTTCGTTCCCCATTTTGCCTTGCAGATTGCAGGGAAGAGTCCCCAGAATGCACCGGCAAGAACGGCCGCTACCAGCATGATCAAAATCAAAAGAGCGTTGGGAATGCTGTCGCGCAGATAGTAGGCGCAGGCGATCGATGCGAGCGCACCTACCAAAACCTGTCCCTCACCACCCAAATTCCAAAAGCGCATGCGGAAGGCGGGAGTAACGGCGAGCGAAATGCAAAGCAGAACGGCGGAATCCTTGGCGAATTTCCAAATGCGTCGGCTGGATCCGAGCGAACCGCTAAAGAGCGTGGAAATGAATTTCAGGGGGTTCGCACCGATCAGAAGTGTGGAGAGCAGGGAGCAAAGCAAAAGGGCTGCAAGGAGTGCTAAAAAGCGGATTCCCAAGGCCTTCGCACGGGACATGCCTGCCCGCTTAACGATGTGAAAGCGTGGATCGCGGGTATGCTTTTCATGCTTTTGCACGGTCAGATTCCTCCTTTTCCTTTTGCGATTCTGTTTCGGTCTTGGCCTGTGTCATCAAAATACCGAGTTCTTCTTTGGTCGCGGTGCGTCCGTCCACAATACCGCTCACGCGGCCGTTGGATATGACCATAATACGGTCGCAAAGCTCTACCAAAACATCCAGATCCTCTCCCACAAAGATCACGGCTACGCCCTGCTTCTTTTGCGCGGTGAGAAGATTGTAGATGGTGTAGGAGGAGTTGACGTCCAAGCCACGGACAGGGTAGGCGGCCATCAGAACGGTGGGAGCCGCGGCGATCTCACGTCCGACCAAAACCTTTTGAACGTTTCCGCCGGAAAGACGGCGGACAGGCGTTGCGGTGCCGGGGGTAGAGATCTGTAATTCCCGAATGATGCGGTCAGCAAGATCCTTTGGATTTTTGCGGTCCACAAAGAAGGAATGTCCGCGCTTATAGCTCCGGAGCATCATGTTATCCACGATATCCATATTGGCGACCAAGCCCATTCCAAGGCGATCCTCCGGAACGAAGGAAAGACGAACGCCAAGCTCACGGATCTGCATCGGCGTTTTGTCGCGCAGGTTCTCCTCTGCATCGGTTTTCGGGTTATGGTAGAGGATTTTTCCGCTTGCAGGGTGTTGCAGGCCGGCGATCGTTTCGAGCAGCTCACGCTGTCCGCTTCCCGCAATCCCGGCAATGCCGAGGATTTCGCCGGAGCGCGCGGTAAAGCTGATGTCATCCAAAACCTTAATGCCGTCCGCATTGACCAGGGAAAGGTCGGAAACGAGCAACCGGTCCCGGACATTTTCAGGCTCCGGACGCTTGATGTTGAGGGATACCTTCTGTCCAACCATCATTTCCGTCAGCTCCGCAGGATTGGTGCTTGCGGTTTCCACCGTGGCAATATGCTCGCCCTTGCGGAGAACGGCAACACGGTTGGAGAGGGAAAGGACCTCGTGCAGCTTATGCGTGATGATGAGAATGGATTTGCCGTCATCGCGCATTCTTCTGAGAATGGCAAAGAGCTTTTCGGTTTCCTGTGGAGTCAGAACGGCGGTCGGCTCATCCAGAATGAGAATATCCGCTCCGCGATAAAGAACCTTGATAATTTCCACGGTCTGCTTCTCGGAAACGGACATTTC
>JAFOGE010000112.1 GCA_017386965.1 Clostridia bacterium | reverse complement strand
GGGAGTGTTTCGCCGTCTGCGGACGGCGACCAAGGCTGCGCGCCTTGGATGGGCGCCCACTGGCGTGGGGGCTATGGAGCGCTCACGCGCGGTGCGCAGCCGCACAAAAAGCAACCCCCGCAAAAAAACACGAAACAACACCAATTCATTTTCCCATGAGAAAGGAGGAGCCAAAAAGATGAAGATCTTTCAAAATAAGTTCTTTCTGATCTGCCTTTGTGTGGCAATCGTTCTCTCTGCGGTTCCAACCACCTTCTCCATTATGGGCTATCAATCCCTCTCCCGTAATATCGTCGGCGTCGTCACCGCTCCCTTCCGTTGGGTGGCAACCGCCGTTACGGATGCCTTCGAGGGCTTCTCCCTCTATTTCTCGGGCATTGACCGATTCTATGAGGAAAACAAAGCCCTGCGCGACGAAAATGCCGCACTGCAGGAGCAGCTGGACCGCGCAGAGCTTTTGGAAAAGGAAAACGAAAGACTGCGCGATTACCTCGGCATGAAGCAGGAAAACCCCGACTTTACCATGGAGGAGGCCCGCGTCATCAGCCGAGAGGCCGGAAATTACGTCACCGTCTTTACTTTAAATAAGGGAACGCTGCACGGAATCCGCGCCAATATGCCCGTCATCGTCCGCGAGGGACTTGTCGGATACGTCAGCGAGGTGGGCCTGAATTGGTGCAAGGTCTGCACCGTCATCGAAACCGCAACCTCTGTGGGTGCCTACGTTCCCCGATCAGGGGCAACCGGCATCGTCAGCGGTGATTATAGCATGAAGACCGAGGGCGTGTGTAAGTTTTCTTACGTGGAGGGCGACGCCGACATTCAGGTTGGCGACAAGATTTACTCCAGTGGAATCGGAAGCATCTATCCCGCAGACCTCCTCATCGGAGAGGTCATTGAGGTCGGAGAGGACGCATACAACCGTACCGTCGTTGCAAAAATTCAACCCGTCGTTGATTTTTCCTCCATCGAATGGGCCGTGATCCTCACGGGATACGAGCAGAGGTAGGCCTATGGCAAAGTACGTTTCGAGCTACCGTGCGCAAACCAGAAGCAAAACCATTCGGTATACCGTGACCTTTTCGTTGGTGATCCTTCTCTTGGCCGTGCTTCAGGTGTCGGTCCTTGGAAAATACCGCCTCTTTGGAGTGGTTCCGGATCTGATGCTTTGCCTCGTTCTCTGCATCGCCTTTCTTTGCGGGCGCTACGCCGGCGCGATCACGGGGATCGGAGCGGGCTTTCTGATCGAGGCGATCGGCTCGGTGGGCATCTCCTTTTTGCCGCTTGCTTATCTGATCGTAGGATACGTGGTTGGAAATTACGCGAGCGCGCAGGGACAGAAGCTCTGGACAAACTATCTCTTGTACCTCGGTGCCGGCATGCTCGCAAGAGCGGCGATCACGCTCGGATACATTCTTCTGCAATACGAGAAGGTCGATTTTTTGCAGATTTTTGTACACATTCTGCTTCCCGAGATCGTTCTGACCTTTCTTTGCGGTGCCCTTTTGTATGCACCGGTACGTCTTTTGGGAATGCTGTTAGAGAGAAAAAAATAACCCTGCGGGGAAGAAAAAAGAGGAATACAGATGAAACGAAAACGGATCCTTTGCATGGCGTGCGCTCTTATTTTGAGCGCGTGTGCGCTTTTTTGCACAACGTCCTGCTCGGGACGCGCGCCGACGACCTCGGAGATCTACGATCGCGTGGTCGAGCTGGTGGAAGGCTCCTACGAGATCAATACGGTCTTTTACGGAGCGGGGCTTCCCGTTTATAAAACGAACTCGGAATATGCCGAGATCATGCACATCTATTACGATTTTTCGCAAAAGGGATCCTATGAGATGGTTTCCGAAAAGGCGATCTTTCTCACCTCAATCGAGATCAAGGCGGCCGCCGAGCAGGTGTATAGCAGGGACTACCTTGAGGAGGTGATCTATCCCTCGCTCTTTACGGGATATGCCATCAGCGATGCCAGCGGAAAGCCGTATTTTTCCAACGCGCGGTATTTGGAGGACAAAAGCTGGATCTACCAATACACGGGGGAAAAGGTGACGGCGGCAAGCCGATGGATCTACGATTATTCGACCATGAAGGTGGTCAAGCCCAGCTCGGGAACGCTTTGCTTTGTGGAGATCTCCTGCCATCCCGCAGGAAGCCCGGAGCAGGCGCGCGTGCGCAGGCTCTCGCTCGTTCTGCAGGACGGAGAGTGGTATCTGGATTCCTTTACGGGTTGACACTCCCCATAGCGAAAGCAAGGGGCTTTACGGCATCACCGATAAAAAGCAACACATATTGCAAAAAAAAGATAGAAACAGAGGATCAGATATGCGAATTTTAGCGCTTGGCGACGTTGTTGGACAATCGGCGATTGCGTATTTACAAAAGCATCTGTGGAGCATTCGGACGCGAGAGAGGATCGACCTGGCTGTGGTCAACGGAGAGAACGGAACCGACATTCACGGTCTTTGCACGGCAGATGCAAAAATCCTTTTGGAGAGCGGTGCGGACGTTCTCACGCTCGGAAACCACACCTACGGAAAGCGCGATCTGTACGCCTTTCTGGAGGACGATCTGCGCATCATCCGTCCCGCAAACTACCCGCCAACCGCGCCCGGAAGCGGATATACCATTCAGGACGCTGCCGGATGGAGAGTGCTTTGCATCAACGTCAGCGGACGTGCCTTCATGGAGCCTTTGAACGATCCCTTTGAGGCGGTGGAGCGGATCCTTTCGAGAGAGGAAGGAAGATACGATCTTGCCGTGATGGATATTCACGCCGAGGCGACCAGCGAGAAGATCGCGTTGGCGCGCGTATTTGACGGACGTGTACAGGTTCTTTTCGGAACGCACACCCACGTGCCGACGGCGGACGAGCAGATTTTGCCGAAGGGAAGCGGATACATTACCGATCTTGGAATGTGCGGACCGATCAGCGGAATTCTCGGGACGAACGCGGAGCAGGTCATTTACAAGCTTCGCACGGCGATGCCAACGCGGTTTGACGTAGCCGAAGGCGAGATCCGTGCGCACGGAGCGATCTTTGATCTCGACCCTGCAACGAAAAAGGTCACCGAGGTCAAGCGGATCACGTTTTGAGGGAATACAAGAAGGACGAGGACGATTCCTCGTCCTTTTTTTACGGTTCCCCTTTTGATTTTCAAATTCCATTCCGGAAAGCAAAGAAAATTGTGGTCGCCCTTGTACGGTGCGCCGTCGGCCCGGAAAGGCACACCGTATGTTGAAAATTTCTTCCTCCGTTCGCTTCAAAATCCAAAAAACATTGAAAAAAAGAAAAAATTTGAAAAACCCCTTGACAGGGAAAGCAAAATCGTGTATAATCTTAAAAGATAATTTTTTGTTTCGGAACCCCGAGTTCCCGCGATAATTATCTCTTGTTACTGCGGAGGGAGGGATATCAATGGCAGAAATCAGAGTCAAGGAAGGCGAGTCTCTTGACAGCGCACTTCGTCGCTTCAAGCGTGCGACCGCTCGTTCCGGCGTC
>JAFOGE010000111.1 GCA_017386965.1 Clostridia bacterium | reverse complement strand
GCCATCGAGCTCTTATAGTAGCTCTCCAGGGAGGAAATAACCGAATACCATCCCTCAAACGGATAGGCACGGATCATCTTCTTTTTCAGATTCTTCGCAATAATGTCCTTGTGGAAGCTCTTGTGTCCTCTCGCAAGAGAATCCGCTACCACCTTTTGCAAATCCGCACGCGAGATCACCATGATGTTTGTGCTGATGATCTCCCCGCCCTTCTCGGGACAGTAGTCGGCAAGATCGGTGATGCGGTTGTCCTCATCTACCTTCAATACCGATACGGGCTGCTCAAAATGATAGCTCCCCTTCGCAAGCTTCTTGGTGACGATCGTAATGTACGCCCCTGAGCTTGCGTGGTCCTCTACAACCTTCTTCAGGTCGATGTTGAGAATGCTGTCACAGTCCGATAACACGATGTAATCCGCGCCGCAACGGTTGATGAAGTTCCCAACTCCCATCAAGGCCTCCAAACGGTTCTCGTAGAGCTTGCTTGCCGCCGTATTCTCGTAGGCCGCAACGTAAGGAGGAAGCAGCTTGATGCCGCCCGAACGGCGCGCCAGATCCCAGTCCTTGCCGTTGCCGATGTGGTCGAGCAGGGACTGGTAGTTGTAGTGCGTAACGATGCCGACGTTGGTAATGTCGGAGTTGACCATGTTGGAGAGCGCAAAGTCGATCAGTCGGTAGCGGCATCCGTAGGGAATGCTCGCGATCGTGCGCCGCCGCGTCATCTCGGGAATGCTGTCATCATGGATGTTGGAAAAAATCAATCCTGCAACTGTCATAATGCAATACCTCCTTTACGCTTCGGAAAGCATGGCGCCGACGGGAACCTTCTCCCCATCCGCCACCTTGACGTCCGCGCCGACCACCGTGATGTCCGACGCACTCATGCGATAGGTTCCCACCGAGGCATTCTCTCCAATGCACACGCGGGAATCGAGAATGGAATAGCGGACGGTTGCACCTGCCTTGACGGTGACGTTGTCCATCAGAACGCTATCCTCTACGAGCGCGCCCTCCTCAACGGTAACGTCGGGACCAAGCACACTGTTGCGCACAATGCCGTAGATCTCGCATCCTGCCGTAAGCGAGGAATTGCTGACGAGCGCGTTCTCACCCAAAAATTGGGGCGCCTCTGCTCCGTGACGGCTGTAAATGCGCCAGCTCTCGTCCAGAAGCGTCAGCTCGGGCTTCTCTGCCAAAAGGTCCATGTTGGCCTCCCAAAGAGAGGAGATGGTTCCAACGTCCTTCCAATATCCTTGGAAGGGATAGGCAAACATCTTCTCCTTTGCCGCAAGCATGTTGGGAATGATGTTCTTTCCAAAATCGTTGGAGGAGTTGGGATCCTTGCTGTCCTCCTCCAGATAGCGCTGGAGCTTGTCGCGATTGAAAATGTAGATGCCCATGGATGCCAGCGTGCTATCGGGATTCTTGGGCTTTTCGGTAAATTTATAGATCGAGCCGTCCTCGTTTGCGCTCATGATGCCAAAGCGGCTGGCCTCCTCCAGGGAAACCTGCAGAACGGCAATGGTGCAATCCGCACCCTTTTGCTTGTGGAAGGCCAGCATCTTGGAGTAATCCATCTTGTAGATGTGGTCGCCCGAAAGAATAATGACGTATTCAGGATCGTATCGGTTGATAAACTCCATGTTCTGCCAGATGGCGTTTGCGGTACCCTTGTACCAGTCCGCGCCGCCCTGTCCCTGATAGGGAGGAAGGATCTTGACGCCGCCAAAGGTGCGGTCGAGGTCCCAGGGGAGTCCGTTTCCGATATAGTCGTTGAGAAGCAGGGGTTGATACTGCGTCAGAACGCCGACGGTATCAATGCCGGAGTTGACACAGTTGGATAAGGGGAAGTCAATGATACGGTATTTTCCTCCGTAGGAAACCGAGGGCTTTGCCGTCTTCTGCGTCAATGCGTACAGACGGCTGCCTTGTCCGCCCGCAAGCAGCATGGCAACGCATTCTTTCTTCTTGAACATAGCCTGTAACCTCCTGATTGTATCTTAAATAAAATGAATTTTCATTCTTTCGGTCGGGGTATCGCAAGTCAGCGGGAGGATCTTCTCTTGCAGCGCAGGATCGTCGCCCCCATCGCAGGAACCTGAATGCGGACGACATCCCTTCCCCAATGCTCCTCGGTGCGAAGCAAGCCGGGATTGACCGTTCCCGCGCCTCCAAACCGTTCCTCGTCGGTGTTCAGAACCTCCTCATACGTTCCCTTCCACGGGACGGCCAGCATGAAATCCTCTCTCTTGACGGGCAGGAAGTTGATCAATACGATCAGCTCCTTGCCGTGTCTGTCGCGTCGGCGGTAGGAGAGAATGCTCTGCTCGGCGTTGTCAGCGTCGATCCATTCAAAGCCGTCCCATCCGTCATCCCGCTCCCAAAGCGGAGGATTTTCAAGATAGAAATGGTTCAGCTCGGCCACGAAGCTCTGGAAGCGTGCGTGCATCTCGTAGTCCAGAAGAAACCACTCGATCTGCCCCTCGTACGCCCACTCGCGGAATTGCGCGATCTCGCCCCCCATAAAGAGAAGCTTCTTGCCGGGATGCGTCATCATGTAGGTCAGATAGGTGCGCGCTCCTGCAAATTTCTGCTCGTAGGGGCCGGGATTGCGGTCGAGAAGCGAGCCCTTGCAATGCACCACCTCGTCGTGCGAGATGGGAAGAACAAAATTCTCACTGAAGGCGTAGGTCAGAGAGAAGTTGAGCTTGTTGTGATGATAATTGCGCCAGAGCGGATCCTCACGGAGATAGGAGAGCGTATCGTTCATCCATCCCATGTTCCACTTGAGCGTAAAGCCAAGACCGTTGTTTTCAAAGCCCGTGATGTTTGCCCAGGCGGTGGATTCCTCCGCAATGGTCATCACGTCGGGATGCCGATCGGCAAGCATATGATTGAGCTTTTGGAAGAAGGCAATCGCCTCCAGGCATTCCCTGCCCCCATAGACGTTGGGGACCCATTCGCCGGGCTTCTTGTCATAATCCAGATAGAGCATGGATGCAACGGCATCCACGCGCAGGCCGTCCAGATGGTATTGCTCCACCCAGAAGAAGGCGTTGGAGATCAGGAAGGACTGTACCTCCTCGCGTCCCACGTCGAACTTCCGCGTTCCCCAGGTCGCGTGCTCCATGCGGTCCGCCCCCTGGTATTCGTACAGGGGCTGTCCGTCAAACTCGCAAAGACCGTGCGCGTCCTTCGGGAAATGCGCAGGAACCCAGTCGAGGATCACACCGATCCCCGCCTCGTGGAAGGCATCCACAAAGGCCATAAAATCCTTGGGAGAGCCAAATCGGGAGGTGGGGGCGTAGTATCCGCAGACCTGATAGCCCCAGGAGCCGTCGTAGGGAAATTCGCTCACGGGCATGATCTCAATATGTGTGTATCCCATCTGCTTGACGTAGGGAACCAGGTCGGCCGCGATCTCGGAATAGGAGAAATAGTCCCCATTCTCATGGCGCTTCCAGGAGCCCAAATGAAGCTCGTAGATGTTGAGGGGCTGGTGCAGGATCTTCTCCCGCGTGAAGCGCGATTTGCGGTAGGACATCCATCCTTCGTCGCGCCAGGTGTAGCCCGAGAGATCGCAGATACGGGATGCGGTTTCGGGAGGACGCTGCATCGAAAAGCCATAGGGGTCTGCCTTGAGCATCTCGCGTCCGTGATTGCGGAGGAAGAACTTGTAGTTCGCTCCATCCGGGACGGAGGAGGATGGCAGGGTGGTTTCCCAAACGCCGTGCGTGACCTTCATCATGGGATTGGCGTCACGGCTCCAGCCGTTAAAATCGCCGCAGACCGAAACGAAATCCGCATTGGGCGCCCAGACACGGAAGCGGAATTGATCTCCTTCGCGGTGTGCGCCAAGGTATTCGTAGGCCTTTACGGTTGTTCCTTGATGAAAATAGTAGGCCGCCGTTTCATTTGCGCGAGCGGTGGCGTCGTCTATCTGCGTCCATTCCATTTCCTCTTCCTCACTTTCCGAGATTTTTGTCTTCTATATTTTTTATTATAACATATGACTTAAAAAAAGCAACGGTAAAAGTTTATTTTTGTTAAAAATAACCTTATTTTTGGCATTTTGATGCTTCATTTTGCACAAGGAAGCATGGTTTTTTCGATTGAGGGAGTTCTTTTTTGGGGAGGGATGCAGAGTCATCTTGGAGTAGAGTGGAAAAATCGGTGGCTATTTTGCACAATAAAATCATATTTTTTTGTAGGTTAGCAACAAAAACAAGAATATCCATTGTTATTTTATCACAAATATCAAGTGTTGTCAATGTATATTTCTGCCAAAGAATCACTTTTTGTGTCGTTTTGCACAAAGAGGGGACGGCTCAACACAAGAGGGGAAGAAAAAGGGGCGCATCAAAACCGCGAGAGCACGCGAAAGTCACAGCACAAGACGGCTACGCGACGTGCGTTAGCACGCGATAGCCACAGCACAAGACGGCTACGCACCGCGCGAGAGCGCGCCATAGCCCCCACGCCAGTGGGCGCCCATCCAAGACGCGCAGCCTTGGTCGCGCTCCGCAGAGCGCGAAACATCTTGGGCGTTTCTCTTTTGGTAACTTTTCTCTTTGCGCCT
>JAFOGE010000010.1 GCA_017386965.1 Clostridia bacterium | reverse complement strand
GCTCCGACGCGCTTGACGCCACGCACTCTCCTCTCTTCCATCAGCTGGAGGGTCTGGTTGTGGACAAAGGCATCACGATGGGCGATCTGAAGGGAACGCTTGAGATCTTTGCAAAGAAGCTCTTTGGAGAAAACACGCGCATTCGCTTCCGTCCGCACCATTTCCCCTTCACCGAGCCTTCCGCAGAGGTGGACGTTTCCTGCTATGTTTGCGGAGGAAAGGGCTGCCGCATTTGCAAGGGAGAGGGCTGGATCGAGATTCTTGGTGCCGGAATGGTACATCCCTTTGTGCTTTCCAACTGCGGCATTGATCCCGAGGAATACTCCGGCTTTGCATTCGGTCTGGGACTGGAGCGTATCGCCATGAAGAAATACGGCATCGACGACATTCGTCTGTTCTACGAGAACGACGAACGCTTCCTCGAGCAGTTCTGAAGGAGGTAGAGAAGATGAATCTTTCAAGAAATTGGCTTTCGGATTTCGTCAACACCGACGGGATCGACAATCAAACCTATTGTGATAAATTAACCATTACCGGCTCTAAGGTAGAGGGCTTTGAGGTTCTCGGCGAGGAGATCGAAAATGTGGTTGTGGCAAAGGTCACTGCCATGGAAAAGCACCCCGATTCTGACCATCTCTGGATCTGCAAGGTGGACGCGGGCGACGCGCACGGACATGACATTCAGATCGTTACCGGTGCCCAGAACGTGTTTGTGGGCGCATTGGTGCCTGCCGCTCTCCCTGTGGCAAAGCTGCCGGGCGGTGTGACCATTAAGGCCGGCAAGCTGCGCGGCGTAGAGTCGAGCGGTATGCTCTGCTCCATGGGCGAATTGCAGCTTACCCCCCACGATATGCCCGGTAAGGAGGAGAACGGCATTCTCATTCTCGATCCCGAGAACGAGAATCGCATCGGCGAGGATATTCGCGATGTCCTTCTTCTGAAGGACACCTCCGTGGAGTTTGAGATTACCTCCAACCGCCCCGATTGCCTCTCGGTCATCGGTCTGGCACGCGAAACCGCCGTTTCCTTCGACAGACCTCTTACGGTAAAGGCCCCTGTGGTCAAGGGCGCCGGCGACGGTGATTCCATTGAGAAGTATCTCAACGTCAAGATCTCCGCTCCTGACCTTTGCTATCGCTATGCCGCAAGAGTGGTCAAGAACGTTAAGATCGCGCCCTCTCCGCTCTGGCTGCGTATGCGTCTGCGCGCCTCCGGCGTGCGCCCCATCAACAACATCGTTGATATCACCAACTACGTCATGCTCGAATACGGCCAGCCCATGCACGCCTTCGACTATACCTGCCTGGACGGCGCAGCAATCGATGTGCGCCGTGCTGCCGACGGCGAGGCCTTCCGTTCGTTGGATGACACCGATCACACGCTGGACAGCTCCATGCTGGTGATTGCGGACAGCAAAAAGGCCTGCGCTCTGGCAGGCGTTATGGGCGGCGCGAACTCTGAGATCACGGAAAATACCGCAACCGTCGTCTTTGAATCCGCTTGCTTCAACGGTGCATCCGTTCGTGTAACGGCCAAGAAGAACGGCATGAGAACCGAGTCCTCTGCCCGCTTTGAAAAGGGACTGGATCCCGAAAACTGCATTCCCGGTCTTGAGAGAGCCTGCGAGCTGGTTGAGCTTCTGGGGGCTGGCGACGTGGTGGACGGCATGATTGACGTGTACCCCACGCCTTGGAAGCAGACCGTGCTTCCCTTCACGCCCGAGCGCTACAACGAGTTCCTGGGCATGAACATTCCTGTGGAGCATATGCTCAACACCTTGACGAATCTGGGCTGCCGTATCGAGGACGGAAAGATCTACATTCCCTCCTTCCGCGCAGACCTTGGCTGCATGAACGATATTGCCGAGGAGGTCTGCCGCATCTACGGATACGACAAGATCGAATCCTCCAGTATGAACGCCGAAACCACACTTGGCGGCAGATCCCCCAAGCAGCTCTTTGAGGTGGGCACCGAGGCGGCTATGGTTGGCATGGGCTATTCCCAGATCCAGACTTACTCCTTCATCAGCCCCAAGTATTACGATAAGATCCGCATGCCCGCAGACAGTGCTCTGCGCCGCTCGGTGGTCATCTCCAATCCGCTTGGGGAGGACACCAGCGTAATGCGTACCACGGCACTTCCCTCGATGATGGAGGTTCTGGCACGCAACAACAATTTCAACAACGAGCAGGTTCGCCTGTTTGAAATCGCAACGATCTATCTGCCGAAGGAGTCCGCAAACGAGCTTCCCGAGGAGCGCCGCGTTTTGACCGTCGGAGCTTACGGAAGCACCGACTTCTATGCTTTGAAGGGCGTTTGTGAGAACATGCTTGCCCTTGCCGGCATCGGCAAGGTGACCTTCACGGCTTGCGCAGACAATGCGGCATACCATCCCGGCAGATGCGCCAAGATCCTCCTGGAGGACGGCACCGAGCTTGGCATCTTCGGCCAGGCACATCCTCTGATGGCGAAGAACTATGACTTCTCCGCTCCCGTCTTCGTTGCCGAGTTGGATTTTGATACCCTCTTTGCGAGCGGCAACACCGAGAAGACCTACCGTCCTCTGCCAAAATATCCCGCAACCACGCGTGACTTCTCCTTCGTCTGCGACGAGGATATGGAGGTCGGCGCGATCGAGGGTGTGATGGAAAAGGCAGGCGGAAAGCTCGTCGAGAGCGTCGCACTCTTTGACATCTATCGCGGCCCGCAGGTTGGCGAGGGCAAAAAATCGGTTTCCCTGCGCGTGACCCTGCGCGCCTCCGACCGCACCCTCACCGTTGAGGAGGCCGACAAGGTTTCCAAGAAGATCCTCAATGATCTCAAGTTCAAGATGGGACTTGAGCT
>JAFOGE010000110.1 GCA_017386965.1 Clostridia bacterium | reverse complement strand
TTTTCGGGATCGGTCAAGGAAAGCTCTGCAGAGCCACCTCCGAAAAGCTCGCTGAATACACGGCCAAAGTTCTCGTTGATCTTGTTGAAGGAATCTACGAACGCGGCCTTCATCTCCACCTCAAGCTGATCGATGATGCCAAGCAGATCCTTTTTTGCCTTTTCCAGATCATTGATCTGCGCACTCATGTAATCGTAACGAGCCTTGACCTCCGCATATTTGTTGACCGCGTCAAGATCCACGCTTCCGATACCGCGAAGCTTATTCTTGCATTCATTCTGCAAGGACAGCATCTCCATGCGGTTGTCCTTGGTTACGGGGGGATATCCAAGTGCCACGGCATCCGCACGTGTCAGCTCGTAATCGTCCCAAAGCTTGGTTGCAAGCTTATCCTGGCTATCCCGCAAGGCGGAAAGCTTGGACTCGCACTTGGTATATTCGCGGAAGATCAGCTCCTTTTGGTTCATGCGGTCACGGAGCTTATTATTCAGCTCGTTGAGCTTTCGCTCGAACTCAAAGTTGCTCTTTTCTACCTCACCGCGCTTTGCGTTTAGGATTTCAAGCTCTGCCTTCCCTGCATCAAAGGCGGTGCGGTTGGCATCCATCGCCACTCTGGTAGCCGAAATTTGCTCGGTTTGCGTATTGATGCGACCGGAAAGTGTCATGATCTCACGATTGAGATTCTCAACGCGAGCCTCTGCATTCGCACGAAGCGTGGCTTCGGTTTCCATATCCTTTTGCGTTTCACTGGTACGGATATAAAGCTCTGTAAGTGCGCGGGAGATCTCATCCAAGCGGAGAACGGTTTCGCCCTTCTCCGTATTTTTCTCAGTGCGGAAATCGCTCATTTCGCGAATGCGTGCCTGAATATTCTTTTCCTCTGCCGTAAGGCTTACGAGATCCTCCTCGTATTTCGCCCGTGTAGCCTCGTACTGATGCATATCGGAGCGAAGCTTCTCCAGCAGTGTGTCATTGGCCTCCAGCTTTGCGCGAAGCTGCTCCAGCTGACCGTTTTCCGTGTTTCGCAGAACACCGATCAGGCTCTTGCGATCTCCCAATCCATTCGCCTCGTTTTCACGATCCTGCAACGTTTCCTGCAGGGCGCGAACCTTTTTCTCCGCATCGGCGATGGTACGGTTCTGCTCGGCAAGCTCTGCCTCCAAACGCTTCACCTCTCCGCTTCTGGAAAGAATCCCGTTTCCGGTACGGACAGAACCGCCCGTAAAGGAGCCGCCAACGTTGATCAGCTGTCCGTCAAGGGTAACGGCGCGCACGCGATAGTGAGATGCCTTTGCCATAACGGTGGCATGGTCGATCGTATCAAAGACCAGGGTTCTTCCCAGGAGAGAGGAAAGCACGTCACGGAATTTGGGATCAGAGGATACAAGGGAGTCTGCAACCCCGATGTAGCCTGCGTATCCGCGCGCATCCTCCATCTCCTTTGTAGGAGTCGATGCGCGCATAGAGGTCAGCGGGAAGAAGGTTGCGCGTCCTGCCTCGCCGCGCTTGAGTGCAAACATAGCAGCCTTTGCAGTGGATTCATCCTCTACGACGATGTTCTGAAGGTTCGCCCCCAAAGCGATCTCAATGGCGGTAACGTGCTTATCATCCACTGAAATGACCTTTGATAAGGGACCGTAAATGCGGCCGCAAGGCGCGCCGTGCGCATCAGTAATGCGCTTTTCCTCGTATTGCTTCATCACAAAGCGTACCGCGCCCGAATACCCCTCGAACTGCTCCTCCATCGCACGAATCGTATGGATCCGCTGCGTCACGGAATCGCGGCGGAAAATAGAGGAATTGAGCGCTTCGGTTTCTTCCCGAAGCGAAAGGCCTGCCTCCTCGAGCTTCTTTTCGACTTCGCCCAAGGAATGCTCGATTTCGGAAATTTCCGCATCGTAATCGGCAACCGTCTTTTCCTTCTCTCGGCATTTTCCCTGCAATTCCTCAGAGATCCTGCGATACTCGGCAAGCTCATTGAGGGCGGAGCTGTTCTTATCCGTATCGGTATTCTTTGCATTTTCAAGAACCGACATACGAACCTTGATGTCCACCGCCTCGTTTTCCAGCGTACGGATATCCTCAAGCGCCTGCGCAACGGCGAATTCCAGCGCGGATTCCTTCTCCTTTAGAGCTTTCTGCTCTGCAAGAAGAGCTTCCTGCTGTTGGTTCAGCTTCTCTGCACCTTCCTCCAAAGCACCGATCTTGGCAGTATGCTCGGAACAGGAAGCAAGCTCTGCCTGCAAGGACTTTTCGGTTCCCGCAAGCGTTCCTTGCGTAGCCGCAATCAGATCCTGCGCGTGGGCAATGCTGTTTTCTGCCACGCGATACTCGCTATCCAGATTATGGCAAAGCTCGGTTTGCTCCCGAATTTTGGTCAAAAGCTCCTCCGATTCCTGCTTGTTGCTTTGCGAGGCCTCAAAGAGCTTTGCGTTTTGTGTTTCCAAGGACTGGATTGCATCCTCGGCAGTGCTCAGATCAAAGGAAGCGTGCTGCATTGCCGACTCAGCCGCCGTCAATTCATCGCGCAGCTTCTCGGTATCGTAAAGCCAGAGGCTGACATCTGCCCGCTTCTTGCTTTCCATCAGCTCGATGGCGCGCTTCGCACGCTCCGCCTCCTTTTGAAGCGGACCGACCTGCGCTGATACCTCAGAGAAGATGTCGTTTGCACGCATCATATTATCCTCGGTATCCTTGAGCTTGCGCTCTGCCTCGTTCTTCTTATAGCGGTACTTGGCAATTCCCGAGGCATCCTCAAAGGTGCTGCGGCGCTCCTCGCTCTTGCGGGAAACCATCTCCGCAATACGGCCCTGTCCAATGATGGAATAGCCGTCGCGTCCGATACCGGTGTTCATGAAAAGCTCATAAATATCCTTCAGACGTACACCCTTGCGGTTGATGAAATACTCGCTCTCTCCCGCACGGTAATACCGTCTGGTAACCGTGACCTCGTCATACGGACAATCCAGCTTTCCGAATTCTCCTCGGTTATCAAAGGTAACGGAAACCTCTGCGTACCCCATAGGACGACGGCTATCGGCTCCACCGAAAATAACGTCTTCCATTTTGCTTCCGCGCAAGGTCTTGGAAGAGATCTCACCCAAAACCCAACGCATTGCGTCGGCGATATTCGATTTTCCGGAGCCGTTGGGACCTACGATAACCGTAACGCCGTGCGCCGAGGGGTCCTCGGGCGCAAGATCCACCGCTACGGCGTCGTCAAAGACAAGCTTTGTCTTGTCCGGGAACGACTTGAATCCCTGCATTTCCAATGATTTAAGATACACAGTTCTCTCCTCCCTTGGGAGCTTAGCCCTGATAAAGCTCTGCTAAGATCCCAACTCTTTTGTTATCTGCAATAATTTTTTGAATCACAGTGCCGGTCTGTAACTGAATGCGCTCGACATTCGAGCGCCTTTGACCGACAATCTTAGAATATTCTTTTTCGGGAATGGTCAAGGTAATACACTTGCCGAGAAGATGCTTCTCCTGCAAGATCCGCTTGATCTCATCGTAATAATAGGCATTCCATACCAATTCTCCGAGGGCCGGATGATTGGGACCTGCGTAAACATGCTCGGGAGAAACCAGGTCCTCCGATGCGCAAAGTCCAATGCGAATACAGGGAATGCCGCGTTCGCGAAAAATCCGAAGAACCCTCGCGCTTCGTGCGGCCGCCTCCGAAACAGAGAGCGGCGTATAGGCTCCCGTTTGTGCAAGCCGGCAAAGTGGGGTGTCATAAAACACGACCGTGGGATAGATCCGTACCGCCGACGCGCCGAGATCGCAGATCTCCCTTGCCGTTTGGCATTCTCCCTCCGGTGTGGACTCCGGAAGGCCGATCATCATTTGTCCAACCAAGGAAAAGCCCGCATCCAAAACAGCGCGGCAGGCCAAGCGTGCTTGCTTGGCGGTGTGCCCGCGGCGTGATGCCGCAAGAACCGAATCCTGCATGCTTTGCAGCCCCAGCTCGATATGACGGACCGGATACTGCGCAAGAAGCGTTAAAATCTCCGTTGAAATGTAATCCGGGCGTGTGGAAAGCCGAATGGAACGGACGCGCCCCTCCTTGACAAAGGAATCGGCAATCTCCAACAGTCGGATCATCAGATCCCGATCCAATCCCGTAAAGGATCCGCCAAAAAAGGCAATCTCGGTTTCTGCCTCCGCCGGGATTGTTGTAAGCGCCCTCTCGATCTCACCGCGAACCTCTTGCGGATCAAAGACCTCGCGCCCCGAAATGGAATGTTGATTGCAAAAGACGCATTGATTCGGACATCCCAGGTGTGGGATAAAAATAGGGATGTTGCAGTGCTGCATCAGGATTCAATGCCAAAGAGCATCAGCGCATCTCGCGCCGCAGCCTGCTCGGCCTGCTTTTTGGAGTGACCGCTTCCGTGGCCAATGCAATTCGAATCCAGGTAAACCTCTACAACAAAGGTTTTGTTGTGATCCGGTCCGCTCTCACTGACCAATCGGTATTCCAGCACACCCTTCTGCTCCTTGTCCTTCTGAACGAATTCCTGCAGGCCGGACTTGCTATCCGTATGATAGCCTCCCGCACTGGGAAGCCGATCCACCGCCTCACGAATGAACGGAATCAAGAATCCGGAAACGGCGGCAAGACCCTCCGCGGCGCCCGCATCCAGATAGATCGCCGCCAATACCGCTTCAAAGGCATCGGCAACGACCGCCGGCTTCTTTGCGCCTCCACTGTTGCTCTCGCCCTTTCCGAGCAGAAGAAAGGCCCCGAGATCCAGCTTTTCCGAATAGGAAGCCAGTGCCTCCTCGCAAACGACAGCCGCACGCATGCGCGTCAGGTCGCCCTCCGGAAGATCGGAAAAGCGTTGATAGAGATATTCACTTGTAATCAAAGACAACACCGAATCTCCCAAAAATTCCAACCGCTCGTTGCAAAGCAAATGATGATTCTTTGCTCCCGTTTCATTGGAATAGGAGGAGTGCGTCAGTGCTTGCGTAAGGTATCGCGTATCCCGAAAGTGATATCCGATGCGACTCTGAAGCACCTCCAGCGACAATGCCATAGTGTGTTCCCTCGTTCCTAATCGTTCTTTTCTGTTTCCTGTATGGGAGGACGCCTTACGCATTCTCCCGGTTGTTTTCCTGCTTTTTTCTCTCCTGCTCTGCCTTTCTACGGTCAGAGTAGTCCTTTGCGGCAACGGCAATGTCATAAACGACGCCGGAATCCGCATAGTTGATCGCTTGACGAATCGCATTCTTGAATGCCTTGGCATCCGAGGATCCGTGCGCCTTAATCACCGGCCTTGAAATACCGAGGATCGGTGCGCCGCCATACTCAGCGGGATCGTAATCCTTCTTCATAGCCCCAAGCTGCTTTTTCACACCAAGAGCCGAAACCTTTGCCACGGTATTGCTGTAAAAGACTCCCTTCAAGCGGCTGATCAGCATCTTTCCAAGACCCTCGACCGTTTTCAGAAAAATATTTCCCGTAAAGCCGTCGGTAACCAGAACGTCGCAGGTATTGAAGGGAGCGATGCTTCCCTCAATGTTTCCGACGAAGCGAATAGAATCACAGGCGGAAAGGCGTTGGTACGCGCTCTGCTGAAGCGGAGTTCCCTTTGTTGCCTCAGCTCCATTGTTCAAAAGGCCTACACGGGGAGATTCCAGTCCATACATTTTGCGCATATATGCGCTGCCCATAACGGCGAACTGCTCCAGGTTGTCCTCGTTCACGGAAATGTTTGCGCCCGTATCCAGAAGAAGCACCGGAACCTGCAAGGGGACGATCGCACCGATACCCGCGCGCAAAACACCTTTTATCTTTCGAACGATCAGGGTTGCCCCCGTAAACAGGGCACCCGTATTGCCTGTGCTGACGAAGGCATCGCCGTGCCCGTCTGCAAGCATCTTAAGGCCAACTGCCATGGAGGAATCCTGCTTTCCGCGCATCACGCAAAGAGGATCATCCTCCATCGTAATCACGGTTTCCGTATGAACGATATCCATTCGACGGATGTCAAAATTATTTTCCCGTGCGATTCTTTCGATCTCAAAGCGATTGCCGACCAGAATGTAGGATGCGTTGAATTCCTGTGCTGCAAGAATAACACCCTTGACAGTTTCCTCGGGAGCCTTATCGCCTCCCATGACATCTACAATGATTCTCATATGATTTTTACGCGGCGCCGTAAGCGCCGAACCCTTTACTGATTTTGCGCAATCGCATCACCCTGCATAGAAGCCTTGATCTCGGAGATCTTCTCCAATGCACGCTCTGCGATCTTCTCATTTTTCGCTGCCTTTCCGCCCTTGACGCGGTATCCGAGAGGAGTAACGATTCCAAAATTTGCATTCATGGGAAGGAACTTCCCTACTCCTCCGCGACTGACATACGCTGCCATTGCGCCAAGCATCGTTTCCTCGGGAAAGAGCAACGGCTCCTCCCCCATGGCCTGTCTTGCGGCATTGATCCCTGCTACCAGTCCGCTGCCTGCCGACTCCACGTACCCTTCGACTCCCGTCATCTGTCCTGCAAAACGGATCAGCGGCTGTGTCCGCATTGCATAGGTGGCATCCAGGATTTCCGGGGAATTCAAATACGTATTACGGTGCATAACGCCGTAACGCAAGAACTCAGCATTCTCCAAGCCCGGAATCATGCGGAACACACGTCTTTGCTCGGGAAAGGTCAGATGTGTCTGGAAGCCGACAAGATTGAACATCGTCCCTGCGGTGTTCTCCTTGCGCAGCTGTACCACGGCATAGGCCTCCTTGCCCACGCGAGGATCGATCAGACCGACCGGCTTCATCGGGCCGAATCGCAGCGTATCGTATCCGCGCCGCGCCATGACCTCAACCGGCATACAGCCCTCAAACACCTTCAGATCCTTCTGGCTCTCTCGGTCAAACGCCTTCAGCTCTGCCTCCTCGGCCGTGATCAGTGCCTCATAGAAGGCATCGTACTGCTCCTTGGTCATCGGGCAGTTGATATAGTCGGCATCTCCCTTATCATAGCGGGAGGCAAAGTAGGCCACATCCATGTTGATGCTGGAAAAATCCACGATCGGAGCGGCCGCATCAAAGAAATGCAGGTCGCCACAGCCAAGCGAGCGAATCAGGTAATCGGAAAGCGAATCCGACGTCAACGGGCCGGTTGCGACCACGGTGATGACGTCCTCTCTGACCGTATCCCTTTCCTCGTGGACGATCTCAATCAAGGGATGCTTGGAAATCTTCTCGGTGATATAAGCGGAGAAAAGCGAGCGGTCAACCGCAAGAGCAGAGCCTGCGGGGACGCGCGTTGCATCCGCCGCCTCCATAATCAAAGACCCCATGCGCCGCATCTCCTCCTTGAGCAGTCCGACTGCATTGGATACGCAATCCGAACGCAAGGAATTGGAGCAAACCAGCTCGGCAAAGCCCTTGGAATGATGTGCGGGAGTAAACTTGTGCGGTTTCATCTCGTACAAGCGTACGGGAATGCCTCTGCGGGCAACCTGCCAGGCCGCTTCGCAGCCTGCAAGCCCTGCGCCGTAGATCTCAACGGTTTTCTGCATCATAGACGTCCTTATGCCTCGGTGTTGCTTTCAGGAGCAACGTACTCCTTGGAGAAGCCGCATTCCTTATCATGGCAAACCAAAATATTCTTTCCCTTCTTGCGGAACAGGAGCTTTCCACAGGTGGGACACGTTTCATTGACCGGCATATCCCAAGAGGAAAAGTCGCACTCAGGATAGCGCTCACAGCTATAGAAAACGGTTTTGTTACGTCCGTACTTCGTTACCACACGGGCGTTACATTTCGGACAAGCTACGCCCGTGTCGCGTACGCGCGCCTTGGTGAAGCTGCACTCCGGGTACTTGCTGCAGGCATAGAAGCTGCCAAATTTTCCCGTACGCAGAACCATATCGGAGCCGCACTTCTCACACTTGAAATCGGCAATGATCGGAGCCTTCTTCTCAGCATCCTTCTTCTCGACGGACTCGGCATTCTCCTCCTGCGCAGGTGAAACCAAGGGCTTGGTATTCCGGCAGGTCGGGTAGTTGGGGCAAGCCGCAAATTTTCCGAAGCGGCCGTTGCGGACAACCATGCGGCTTCCGCATTTTTCACAAACAATATCGGTTTCCTCAACCGGGATCTCGATCGTATTCTCCTTGATCACTTTCTCCGCCGCCTCAAGCTGCTTGGAGAAAACCTTCCAGAAGCCGTCAAGAACATTCAGCATCGACTGGTCGCCGTTTTCGATCGCATCCAGATCCTTTTCCATGTCGGCCGTAAAGCCATAGTCCACGATCGTGTTGAAGTTCTCGATCATGAGCTTGTTCGTAATCTCACCCAAAGGAGTGGGAACAAACGCCTTTCCCTCACGCTTGACGTAGTTGCGTGCAAGAATGGTCGTGATAATCGTGGCGTAGGTGCTGGGACGTCCGATGTCCAGATCCTTCAACATCTGGATCAAGGATGCATCGTTGTACCGCACGGGGGGCTCGGTAAAATGCTGGGTCAGCTCGGCATCGTCTGCACCAAGCTCCTGTCCCTGTGTCAGCTCGGGAAGACGAATATCCTTGATCTCGCCCGGCTCATCCGCATTCTTGAAGGAGGAAGCATCCTCACTCTCCTCGTAAACGGCCATATATCCCTGGAAGGCAACCGAATATCCGCTGGTGCGGAACTCATAGCCGTTGCAGGTAAAGTGAATGCTGATGGTATCCAACACAGCAGACTCCATCTGGCTTGCAACGAAGCACTCCCAGATCAGCTTATAGAGCTTGTACTGATCCGAGGTCAGCTGCTTGCGGATCTTCAAGGGCTCCATCTCCACACGGGTGGGACGGATCGCCTCATGCGCATCCTGCGCGCCGGGCTTCATCTTGAATAAGCGAGGCGTTGCAGGACAGAACTTTTCACCGTACTTCTGCACGATAAACTCTCTTGCCGCAGTCTGTGCATCCGCAGAAACGCGGACAGAGTCGGTACGCATATACGTGATAAGACCCTGCACACCGCCAAACTCGGAGCCAAGATTGACACCTTCGTAAAGCTCCTGCGCAACCTTCATGGTGCGCTGGGACTGGAATCCGAGCTTGCGGAAGGCCTCCTGCTGCAGCGTAGAGGTCGTAAAGGGTGCGGCAGGAGCCTTGTGCCGCGCCGCCTTCTTGATCTGAGAAACACGGTAGTCACGTCCGTTTACCGCATCGGCAATCTTTTTTGCATCCGCCTCACAGGTAAGACGCAGCTTGCCATCCGCCGTGCCCCAGAAATGAACCGGAAAGCTCTTTCCGCCCTCTGCATGAAGCAAGGACTGGATCGTCCAATATTCCTCCGGCTTGAACGCGCGGATCTCCTCCTCGCGCTCTACAATGATTCTGGTTGCAACCGACTGAACGCGCCCTGCGCTCAGTCCGCTCTTGATGTTCTTCCAGAGCAGGGGGCTGAGCTTGTATCCGAGAATACGGTCAAGAATACGGCGCGTCTGCTGGGAATTCACCAGATCCATATTGATGGTGCGAGGAGCCTTGATCGCCGCCTTCACCGCCGTCTTGGTCACCTCATTAAAGCAAATACGTTGGGTCTTCTCTACCGGGATACCCAAAGCTACGGAAAGATGCCATGCAATCGCCTCACCCTCGCGGTCCGGGTCGGTTGCAAGGAAGATCTTATTTGCATTTTTGGCCTCCTTGCGGATCTCCTTGATGAGATCACCCTTTCCGCGGATGTTGATATAGTGTGCCTCAAAATTATTTTCAATATCAACGCCGAGAGAGCTTTTGGGAAGATCGCGGACATGTCCTGCCGAAGCAATGACTTTGTAATTTGTTCCAAGATACCCTTTCACGGTCAATGCCTTGGAGGGGGACTCCAAGATCACGAGATTATGTGCCATATCAGACCATATATCCTTTCTGTTTCGCTTTGTTCATGTTCAAAAATAGAATTATACTTTTATATACATTCCACCGGGAAGCTTTTGCAAAAGCCCCATGATCTCCAGCATTGTCAGTGCGGCGATCAGCTCTCCGCTGGGATATCCAAGTCCCGTCAACGCATCCATTGCGATCGCGCTGTCACCCGGAATTGCCGAAAGCACAGCAAGCTGGATCGGTGTCAGTTGTTCCGCAAGAGCGGAGGACTCCCGGCAAGGCTTCTCCCGAGCCATATCGGTGGAAAGCTCTGTCATCGTCAGCTGCTCCGGCTCGGAGCCGGGGCAGTTCGTTTGTTTTGCTTGCTTCGGAGGAAGCTTCCCCGAAGTGCGTTTCTTCTCCGGCTTTTCTTCCGGAGCTGCTTGCAATACGGTTTTCTGCGCAGAACGACTTCTCTGCGTCAGTTCGATCACGCCCATGCGATGCAGATATGCCAGATCCGCATCCGAGGATTGTTCGGCCTTCGGCACACGCTCCACATGGAGCATCTCGGCGTGCGTGTAGGAAAAGTAATCGAGAATATCCCTGGCCGAGAGAATCAGGGACGCTCCGTCCCGAATCAACTCATTGGTTCCGTCCGCTCCTCGGCTTCCGAGATTGGCAGGAACGGCGAACACCTTGCGCCCCTGTTGAACGGCATCGCGTGCCGTAATCAGAGAGCCACTGCCAACTCCCGCCTCAACCACAACGGTTCCCTGGGTGATGCCGCTGATCAAGCGGTTTCGAACAGGAAAATGATAGCGGTTCGGCGCCGTTGTCGGAGGATATTCCGACAGAAGCAATCCGTTTTCCCGGATCTGCTCCATCAGCATTCCGTGATGCTTGGGATAGACGATATCCAATCCGCAGCCAAGAACGGCAATGGTCGGTGCTTTTGCGGCAAGCGCAGCCGCGGCGGCGACACCGTCGATACCGGAGGCCATGCCGCTGACGACAATCGCCCCTGCCGAGGCAAGCTCGTAGGATATTTTATACGCCGCACGCAATCCGTATGCACTCATGCGTCTCGTTCCGACCATGCCAATGCAAAGGGTTCGGCTCAGATTCGGAAGCTTTCCGGAGTAATACAAAAGAACGGGTGCATCCTTGATTTCGCGCAGAGATGCGGGATAGATCTTTTCGGTGTAAGGCAGAATTCCGATGTTCAGCTTCTCGCAAATATCCAGGATCCGCGATGCGCGGTCCAGACTCTTTTGGTTCAGCTTTGCTTTTGCAGAAGCAGAAACCTTATCGAGCTGTGCGATCTCTCGTTCATCGGCGCAGAACACCTGATACGGATTTTCATAAACGTCAAAGACGTGCTTGACGTCACGGGTGCCGGGCCCCAAGGCCTCTGCCAGCCAGATCCAAAACAGAGCATTTTCCATTTCCATCGGCATTCTCCTTTCCGTCCAAGACAAAATCGCTTTTCGGATTTTCTTACTTTGAAAACTCCCACATCAAAATCGATGCTGCCACCGCCGCATTGAGGGATTCCGCCCGATCGGTCATCGGGATGATCACAGTTTTGTCACAGGCCTCTACCGTTTCGGGAAGAAGGCCGTGCCCCTCGTTGCCTATGACGACGCAATCTCCGCTCTCCGGTATAAAATCGCCAAGCCGTACGGCGTCCTCATCCAGTGCCGCTGCAAAGACGCGGCGTCCGTTCTCCCGCATCTGACGAATGACGGAAGAAAGCTCCGGCACACGATCGATCGGTTGATTAAAAAGCGTTCCCATGGAGGCGCGGACTGCCTTGGGATGATAGATATCCGCACAGTCAGCACTCAGGATCAAGCGGTCAATTCCGATCGCGGCCGCACTGCGGATGATCGCACCGATATTGGAGGGATCGCGGACCGATTCCAAAAGGACGATCCGCTCGTTTTTCATGTGCAAAAAATCTGCGCTATTATATATTGTAACAATTTTTTGGAATTTGTCAATATATTTTGCAATACATATCACGCCTTCAGGCGATTTTTCTTCCGAAATTTTCGAAAAAACATCATCCGAAAGCAAAAGAACACGTCCAAAGCGGGAAAAAAGCCCCTCTCCATGGAGGGCCTCCATTCTTTTTTTAATCGCATCCGCACTGCTTGCTCGAAGAACGACCAGTGGCAGATCCAAGCCGTTACGAATTGCCTCGTCAAAAAGCTTGATTCCGTCAAAACGAAAAAGCCGCCTCGCCTCCCGCTCCTTGCGATCGGAAAGCTTGCATAGCTCCACAACGGTTCGGTTCTGTCTGGAAGATATGATCTCACTCGAAAAATCCAAAAAATTCACTCCAATCCTTGCAAAATAAAGGAGTTTCCATCCCTATATTCTATCTCTATCAATGACAAAAACCCGATGAACTCATCGGGTTTTTTATCACTCAATCAGAGAGCAGCCTTTGCCTGTGCTGCCAGTGCTGCAAATGCTTCCTTGTCGGAAACGGCGATCTCAGCCAGCATCTTGCGGTTGAGAGTAACGCCTGCCAGCTTAAGTCCGTGCATGAAGGTGGAATAGTTCATTCCGTTGACCTTTGCCTGCGCGGAAATTCTGGTGATCCAGAGAGAACGGAAATCTCTCTTCTTCATCTTTCTGCCGGCGAAAGCGTAGTTGCCGCTCTTCATTACGGCCTGCTTTGCCATCTTAAAATGCTTGGACTTTGCGCCCCAGTAGCCCTTAGCGGCCTTCAGGGTAGCCTTTCTTCTCTTGCGCGTCATCATTGCGCCTTTTACTCTTGCCATATTATCTAGTCCTCCAAATTCTTAAATTCCGTAGCCGATCACTTCTGGATCATGCTCTTGATGTTGGCGGTCATCGCCTTGTTA
>JAFOGE010000009.1 GCA_017386965.1 Clostridia bacterium | reverse complement strand
AGGAGTTGGCAAGGCCGCCGTAGATCTCCGAGCCGGGGAAGATAAAGCCGCGCGTTTTGCAAAGCGCAACGATCTTGTCCATTGTTTTTTCGGAATTGTTCATGGTCATTCTCCTCTATATACTTTTGCGTTATTTCCTATTCTACCATTTTTTTCTGCCCGTGTCAAGCGGTTTTCCGCAATTTCGGCACGCTTTGACGGGGAGAGAAAGGGCTTTTTTGCGTTGCGGGGCGATCAGTCGGCCTCGATCACAAAGTCCACACAGGCGCGGCTTGCGCGCACGGGGTGAATAAAGCGACCGACGGCTACGTGGTCGGGATGCACGCGGTAGGCCTCCAGATCCTCTAGGGAATCAAAGTCCGTGATCAGGACGAGGTGCCAGTTATCCTGCGGCGCGCCCTCGGCGTTGATCGCAACCGTCGAGGCATGGATCTGTGGGATCGTTTTGGGGAGTGCCTCAAGCATGGATTTGGTGATGGCGAGATTTTCCTCGCGCGTGCGGCCCTCGGCCTTTTCAAGAAATTCGAACATACAGACGTGACGAATCATAGCGCTTCTCCTTTTTCGGATACGTATCTATCGGTATTGTACCGCGGATGTGGAAAAAAGTCAAGGTGTTTTTGGAGAAAGAAGGGATGGAAGGGTGCATTTTGCTTGACAAGGCTTGCGCTTTGCGGTATAATGAGGAAAATAAACTGAGAAAAAGGGGGATACGCATATGAAAACCGAGAAGCGGAACGATTGGCGCGTGACGCAAACGGCGGAGCGCGTGATCTGCCGTTTGCTTGCGGCATGGTGTGCCTTTGCGGCGATCCTGGCCTTGAGCGGTGACGGATTCTTTCGGATCACCTTTGCCAAGGACGTTTCCTTGCTGTGGACCATCCTTTGCATTCTTTTGTTCTTTACCCTTCTGACGGGGCTTTCTCTGCTCCTGCGCCGCTATCCGACCGATGCCTTTTTCCTGCTTTTCTTCTCAACGGTGTGCGTTTTTCGATGGCTTTTGACCTACGAAGGGAAGAATAGCGAGCAGAATTTGCTTTTTTGCCTTGGCGTGACCGTTGTCTATTCGCTCTTTGTCATCTATGCCATGAAGTCACTTTTGCCTCTCCTTGGCGCTCTGCCTGTGGGAACGCGAACGGTTGTAACCGTTGTCGGCGTGGGAGCCTTTGTGGCCTTTGTGATCCTTTCAGCCATCTCCTGCCTTCGATATAAGACCTTTTCGACTCCGAACTTTGATTTTGGAATCTTCACAAATATGTTCCACAATATGCGCAAGACAGGGCTTCCTCTGGTCACCTGTGAGCGGGATGCTCTGCTTTCTCATTTTGCGGTGCATATTTCGCCCATCTACTATCTCCTGTTGCCCTTCTATTGGATCTTTCCGTCGCCTCTGACCCTGCAGATCGGACAGGCCGCCGTACTGGCTCTTGGCGTGATCCCCGTGGTTCTTTTGGCACGGCATTACCGCCTCTCCCCCAAGATGCAGATCCTGATTGCGCTGCTCTATTCCTTCTATCCCGTGCTTTCCACAGGCTGCTTCTACGACATTCACGAGAACTGCTTTTTGCCCCTCTGTCTGCTCTGGACCTTCTACTTCTTTGAGAAGGAGAAGCCGATCCCGATGTATATCGCTGCCGTTTGTGTGCTGGCGGTCAAGGAGGATGCGGCGATCTATCTTCTGATCTTTGCCGTTTACGCCATCCTCGGACGCCGAAAATACCTGCACGGTACGGTGCTGGCCGTTCTTTCGGCGGCTTACTTCCTCCTGGCCACGCATCTGATCAATACGGTAGGCGACGGCGTTCTGAACAATCGCTTTGACAATCTGATTGCCCCGGGAGAGGAGGGTCTTGGCGGAATTCTGCAGCTTGCCGTTACAAATCCCGGCTATCTTTTGACACAGCTCTTTACCGAGAAGGACGGAGGCTGGGGAAAGATTGCCTATCTGTTGCAGATGCTGCTCCCCTTGGCGGGACTTCCGCTTCTGACGAGGAAGCCCTCTCGCTGGATTCTGCTCTCGCCCCTGCTGATCAGCCTGCTTTCGCATTACGTCTATCTCTATGACGTAGGATTCCAATACCATTTTGGCACGTTGGCCTTTCTCTTCTATGCCGCGATCGGAAATCTGCCTTCGCTGAAGCGCCCCGAGAAGCATACGCTCCTGACGCTGGCCGCCGTGGGATGCTGCTGCCTCTACTTGACGGCCGTTCTGCCAAAGCTTTCGGGATATTGGGCGCGCTGGGAGCAGAATCGGGAAACCTACGTTCGCATGGAGGAGATCCTGGGGGAGCTTCCCGAGGATGCCTCGCTCAATGTTTCCAGCTTCCTTTTAGCACACGTGGCCGACCGTGACGAGGTCTATGAGGTGCGCTATCACCAAAATAAGCCCGACGTGGATTTTGTTGTTCTGGATATCCGAAGCGATGCGCAGAGCAAGGTGGTCAATGCTTATTTGCGCGAGGGATATACCGTTTACGCCGAGCATGAGGGATTGATCCTGATTCTGGCACGCGGTAAATAATCTGCCAAAAAAGAACGCACGCACTCCAAAGAAAGGGGTGTGTGCGTTCTCTTGGTGTGAGAGGATCCGGTTACTCCTTCGTCAGGATCCGAACGGCCTCACCCGCAAGCAGGAGGCCTGCTACAGAGGGGACGTAGGAGATCGAGGCGGGAGGACGCTTTGGTGAAGCATCGTCCGATGCGCTCTGCGGCGGATCGAGCGGAGGAGGCGCGGCCGGCTCGGGCGAATAGACTACGGTCAGCTTACGGATGCCGCGTGCCTTCAGCTCCCGGCGCATGACACGCGCCAGGGGGCATCCCGAGGTCTTGTAGAGGTCGGTTACGGTAAAGCGGGAGGGATCCAGCTTGTTTCCTGCGCCCATGGCGGAAAGAAGAGGAACTCCTGCGCGGTCGGCGCGAACGGCCAGCTCGATCTTTGCCGAAACGGTGTCCACCGCGTCCAGAATGCAATCGTAGCCGTCAAGAGGGAACTCTTCGGCGTTTTCGGGAAGATAGAAGACCTCGTTTGCCTGTACTCTGCAATCCGGGTTGATGTCCAGAATGCGCTCCTTCATCACCTCCACCTTCGGTCTTCCCACCGTCGAGTGCAGAGCGATGATCTGTCGGTTGATGTTGGAGAGGGAGATGACGTCCCGATCGAAGAGGTCGATCGCGCCGACACCGGCACGCGCCAGAGCCTCGCAGGCATAGCCTCCCACGCCCCCGACGCCGAATACGGCAACGCGCGCGCTTCGTAGCCTTTCAACTGCATCACACCCCAAAAGCATGGCGGTGCGAAGCTGCTCCTGTGGACAGTTCATGGACAGACCTCCTAATTTTTTTATAGTATAACAGATATTTATATTTTTTTCAAGTCCTTCTTTACAAAAAAGAAGTTTCGAGGTATAATAGAGGGGTATGATGAAAAAAGGAGGGATCGATATGCCTTTTCCGTATGATGAACAGGATATGGTTGAGAAGACGCTTTCCTCTTCCTCCGTCTTCGAGGGACGGATCCTGCACGTGTCCTTGGATCGCGTTCTGCTTTCCGACGGACAGGAGGCTGAACGGGAATACGCAAAGCACGTGGGCGGCGCGGCGGTCCTGCCGCTGACCGAGGAGGGCGACGTCATTTGCGTGCGTCAGTATCGCTATCCCTTTGGCAAGGTTTTGACCGAGATCCCTGCGGGAAAGCTGAATTTTGCGGGGGAGGATCCCCGCCTTGCCGCGGAGCGGGAGCTTCGCGAGGAAACGGGAGCCGTGTGCCGGGAGCTGACGCACATTGCCACCTTCTATCCCTCTCCCGCGATCCTTGGGGAGAAGATCGAGATCTTTTTGGCAAGAGGACTTTCCTTTGGAGAAACCTCTTTGGATGAGGATGAGTTTTTAACATCGGTTCGGATCCCCCTGGATACCCTTCTGGAAATGGTTATGCAGGGAGAGATCCCGGATGGAAAAACACAGCTGGCAGTTTTGAAGGTCTGCGCGCTTCTGCGGCGCGAGAAGGCCGAAAAGGAGAACACGGTATGACGAAACGGAACGTAATGATCCATATTCTGACCTCGCGTCTGACCTGGGGCAAGGAGATCTTTGACGCACTTGACGAGGAGCTGGACGCAGAGGATCCGGACGGAGAGGTATCAGAGGAGCCCCCGCAGGGCGGCGAGATGCCCGAGCCGATCGAGCTGATCATGGAGGGAAGGCTGCTCACGGGAAGCGACCGCGTGGAGCTGGTCTATGAGGAGAGCGAGCTTTCGGGCATGGAGGGCTCTCTGACCACCGTTGGCTTCCGTCGGCAGGAGCCGGGGCTTGTTTCCATGCTTCGGACGGGACTGGTCAACACGGCGCTCGTCTTTGAGGAGGGAAAACGGCATTTTTGCATCT
>JAFOGE010000109.1 GCA_017386965.1 Clostridia bacterium | reverse complement strand
GTGGTTTCTACATATGCGGGCAGATCAGCGCCCTCCTCAATGTAATCGGAATAACGGCGGTAGAAGCTACCGACCGCCTTGTGACGGCAGATGACCTCAAGTCCCTTACCGAAGGCCTTCGCGGGGAGGACCTCCATGGTGGTGTTTGCAAGATCTGCACTGATGTAATGCGTCTTGATGCCTGCGGCATTTACCTTCTCGAAAAAGTAAATGGACATGCGGAGATTGACGTCGCCAACGCCCTCGATGGTCAGGCCAACGGCATTCTCACCCGGATCGAAGACACCGTCCTTGCCGGTGCAGTCATCCTTGAACTTGAGCAGGTAATTTCCGTTCTCCAGAGCAAATACATCCTTGGTCTTTCCGGTGTAAACGAGGTTCTTCATGAAAGTTTCTCCTTTTATATGGTGATTTTGGATTCAGTGATTAAATTTGGCCTCGATCTCGGCGTTCTTCGCCAGAACCTTCGCCTCTCCCGCACGGCGGGCATCGTCCAGCTTCCCGGCAAGCTCGGCATCCTCAACCGCCAGTATTTGGACAGAAAGAAGGGCGGCATTCGCAGCACCGTCAATGGCCACCGTCGCCACAGGCATTCCCGTGGGCATTTGCACCGTTGACAGTAAGGCATCTATACCGTCCAGATTTTTTGATTTGACAGGGATCCCGATCACGGGAAGCGTCGTGTTCGCCGCAATGGCACCTGCAAGGTGCGCAGCCATACCGGCGGCGGCAATGATAACGCCAAATCCCTTTTGGCGCGCAGAGGAGGAGAACTCCTTTGCTTGTACGGGAGTTCTGTGCGCGGAAAAAACGTGCACCTCATAAGGGACACCGTAATCAGACAGCGTATGGATCGCCTTTTCAACAACAGGCAGATCGCTATCGCTTCCCATAATGATCGCAACCTTTTTCATGCTTGATTTCCTAACCTTTCCTGAATGGTTTGAGTAAAAAACAAATAAGGCAGTCCTACCCTATGAAGGGAGAACTGCCCAGACGGTCGGCATATCATTTTCTGTTCCCATGTGGTACTCCTCGCTCCGTCAGTTGCAGAAAACCTTTGTTTTTTATATTATACTAAATTTTTTATATATTGTCAACCGCACAATCGTACAAATTTTCGCATTTTCTTCTGTAAAATCTCACAAAAATGCAAAAAGGATGCCTTCCTTTGGAAAATTCAAATCGGGTAAGAGGTCCATCCGGAATCGGAAAGGCAGGTCACACGTCCGATGCCTGCTGCACGAAGCAACTGGAGTGCCTCACTTCGACCGAAAAGAAGGGTTTCCTTGCTATGCGAATCCGATCCGAAAATAACGCGGCCTCTCTTCTCCGCGATTCTGCGGAGAAAAACAGGGGCGGGATACGGCATTCTCCGATAACCGCGAGCAACTGCTCCCGTATTGATCTCAATAATCTGATCCTTCTCCAAAAGCACGTCCAGCGCATCCAACGCCGCGCGCAGATAGCGCGGATCGGTTTCGTCAAAAACGGGATCGCGATCATTGAATTTGGTGATCAGATCAAAATGAGCAATGATGCTGCAGCCCGTGCGCTCCGGAAGAGCGGCAACCGTTTCGTAGTAGGTCCGCGCAAGAGCGATCGGATCGCCGGAAAAATGCTTGCGAATCAGATCGCGCAGAATCTCTGCACGGTCGTCCAATGAGTAAAATGCCTCATCGACCAAAAGATAATGCACCGATCCGATCACGTAATCGAAGTTCTTTGGTGCATCGGGACTGTAATAATCCTGTTCGATCCCACAAAAAACGCCGATCCGATCCCCGTACAGCTTGCGAAGACGTGCGATCTCTGCCCGGTATTGCTCGGTTCCCTCAAGGGACATACAGGAGTTCTTATCAAACGGGACGTACGAGTGCCCGGAAAATCCGATGCTCTCCAGCCCCTGCTCGATCGCAGCCTTGAGGATCTCCTCTGGCGTATGCTTGCCGTCGCAAAAGCAGGTGTGCGTATGCAGATTGCTCTTGGGAAGCATTCTTCGCCCCTCCCTTCTTTTTTTGAAAAGCTATGTCAATCCTTCTCCGAGGAGGATGTCTTCATCTCCTCCAACGGCTCCCCCAACGCTTTTGCGATCACATTCCGCGTATAGAGGGTCAGCTCCTCCACCGACATGCCTTGCACCGTCTTGCTATCCAAGACCTCAAGCACCTCAAGCTCGGTCTTAACAAGCCCGGGAGTCAGAATTCTCTTAAACATCCTTTCGGTTCCTCGCGTTACGAGGATGGCAACGGGTGCATTGGCGTTCTGTGCCAGAACGAACGCCCCCTTCTTGAATCGAAGCAGCTTCCCCGTACGACTTCTCGTTCCCTCCGGATAGATGCCGACGTCTACGCCGTACTGCTTCATTTTTTCTCCTGCTGCGCCAAGCGTACGGACGGCACGCAGTGCGTTCTCGCGGTCAATCGAAAGGAATCCCGCTCCGTAGATAAAAGGCCCAACCATGGGAATACGGAAGTTCGACTCCTTGGAAATATAGACAAGCTTACGGTCGCGCATCGTCCCAAGAAGGATCATCGGGTCAAAGTCCGAAATATGGTTGCTGACGATCACGCAGGGCTCGTCGGGCAGCTTTTCCCGTCCGATCCAACGCACACGGATGCCCAAAAGCGAGAGCAGCCAGTCCAGACCGAAGCCTACCATAAACGTACAGAACGGAATCGGCTTTTTTAGCTGCTTCTTGGGAAGGAACAGAGAGGCAATACACAAAAAGATCACCCAAAGCAGCGTCAAAGCAATGTACAGCCCAAGCCAGACGGGCAAAATCAACCAAAGAGAAAGATCCGGCAAAAGCAGAAAAAAGCCGGCACATCCAAGCGTGGATAGAATCAAAAACAGAATGTTGAGCAAGGTTTGATCTCCTTTCTTGTTATATGGTATATTGTACCACACCGCCCCTGCAAAGTCAAGGTGTGCAGAAATGAAAAAGTAAAATTTCGATCGAATTTCCCGACTTTTAAGCGATCCCATCCTTTCATCAGAAAATCGCTCTTTTTTTCAGCAGGCTATTGACCAAATTCGGAATTTGTGGTATGATAATCTGGTATAAGCTTTTTCGAAATTCAACTTTCCAGAGAAAGGATGACACATCAAACATGGCGAATTTGAAAGTTATGCTTCAAGGCAAATCCGATTGCTCCTGCGGGCGACAGCACACCTGCGACATCCGATTCGTGGAGATCGGTGAGAACGTACTTCAAAAGCTTCCCGACGTCTGCGCAGATTTTTCGCGGATTCTTTTGATTGCAGACGCGAACACCTATCCCCTTTGCGGTGAAGAGGCGGAAGCACTCCTGAAGGGCAAAATTGCCGCAAAGCAGATCTTCGGTCAAGAGATCGTTGTGCCGGATGAGGAGGCCATTGCCGCAATCGAGGCACAGATGCCGACCGATACAGACCTTCTCCTGGGAATCGGATCGGGCGTTATCAACGACCTCTGCAAGCACGTTTCCTTTACGCACGGCATCCGCTACGCCATCATCGCAACCGCCCCCTCCATGGACGGCTATGCCTCGGTTGGCGCGGCTCTGATCCTGGAGCAGATGAAGGTCACCTTAAACGCTCGTGTTCCCTACGCGATCCTGGCTGAGAGTGCCATCGTGCGCACAGCCCCCTTGGATATGATCCGCTCGGGCTACGGCGATATTGTTGGAAAATACTCCTGCCTCAACGACTGGAAGCTCGCACATCTTTTGCGCGGTGAATACTTCTGCGACTTTGTATTCGACTCGGTAATGGATTCGGTCAAGGCGGTCGAGGACAAGGCCGAAGCTCTCCTTGCGCGCGACCCCGAGGCCATCCGTCTGTTGATGGAAGCACTGGTCAACGTTGGCATAATGATGAGCTACGTCGGAAATTCCAGACCCGCCTCCGGAAGTGAGCATCACCTCTCGCACTACTTTGAGATCACCGGTCTTCTGAACGGACATGGCTACTATCTCCACGGCATCGACGTGCTTTACTCTGCCGCCGTAACCGCTCGTCTTCGTGAGGATCTTCTTTTGCAAAATTCTCCCTTCCCTGCCTATCAAGAGAACCGCGACGCATGGGAAAAGGAGATCCGCCGCGTCTATACCTCTGCCGCAGACGGCATCATCGCCCTGCAGGATAAGGTCGGGCTCTATGCCGACATCGACGTAAAGCAACTTGAGAATGCTTGGCAGGAGGTCTGCCGGATCCTTCGGGAAGCCCCGGGCTACGAAAAAATGCTCTCCTTCGTCACGGCCATCGGGCTGGACATCAACGAATTCAATGCCTTTTACGGAAAAGAGATCCTTTCCGACGCCGTTCGATACGCCAAGGATCTCAAGGATCGTTATACCGTGCTTTGGATCGCTTACGCCCTCGGCGTAGGCTACCGCGAATAATTCAACGGAGGAACAAATCATGCAATTCCAGAATCCCCCCTTCTCGATCCTCGAGGAGAAAAAGCTTTATATCTTCGACATGGACGGAACCATTTATCTGGGCAATCAGGTTTTCCCCTTTGCGATCCGCTTCATCAAAAATCTCCGCAAGGCCGGCAAGCGCGTCCTGTTCTTTACAAATAACGCCTCCCGCTCCCCCCGGGTCTATCTTGAGAAGCTGACTCGCCTCGGATTTGAGCCGACGATGGAGGAGATCATGACCGCGGGCGACGTTACCGCAGAATTTCTGATTCGCCACAGAGCCGGCAAGAGCGTCTATCTCGTCGGCACGGAGGATCTTTGCAACAATTTCCGCGACAGGGGCATTCGTCTTCTCAACGGAAATGAGGAAGCAGCCGACATCGTTATCACAAGCTTTGACACCTCTTTGACCTATCAGAAGCTGGATGATGCCTGCCGCCTGATCCGCGGCGGTGCGGAGTATCTCTCCACGCATCCCGACTTCAACTGCCCCACCGAAACCGGATTCATGCCGGACAGCGGCGCGATCGCTGCTCTGGTAACCGCCTCCACGGGCAAAGTGCCGACCTATTTTGGTAAGCCTTATCGCGAAACCATCGAGATGATCTGTGAGGCAACCGGAATGGAGCCATCCGAGATGTGCATCTTCGGCGACCGCCTCTATACCGACATTGCCGTCGGAAAGCGCCACGGCGTTACAGCCGTTCTCGTCCTCTCCGGAGAAACGCAGCCCGCTGACGTAGAGGCTGCCACCGACGCGGACAAGCCGGACTTCGTCTTTGACTCACTCGACGACGTTGACCGCACCATGTTTGCTTGAGCCATC
>JAFOGE010000108.1 GCA_017386965.1 Clostridia bacterium | reverse complement strand
TCTTCGATTTGATCCATGATCTCCGCGTTCGGATGAACCGACACGACCTCCTTTCTCCGTTCTCTGTCATCATTATACATGATTTATTCTTTAAAATCAATCTTTTTTGCAAAAAAACGCAAAAAGAGCCTATTTTTTATTTTTTGGCTCTTTTTGAAGGTCATCCGACGCAACGGCCACCGCAAAAACGCGACGTGCGCCCGCACGGCGCAACAGACGCGCGCAGGTTGCCATCGTCGCTCCGCTGGTCACGATATCATCGACCAGCAACACGGTTTTCCCCTTTCCGCTCTCGCAATCACGCACACGGTAGGTCTTGTTCGCATTTTTCATACGTTCGGCCGAATTCAGATGCTTTTGCGCGCGACGCATCCCGAAGATGCGCTCCAGGAGCGGAAGTACGGGAATCGACAGCTCGCGCGCCAAGGCACGTGCCAGCTCTCTTGCCTGATCGGTCCCATACTCCAGACGGGCCGCGGTTGCACGCGGAACATAGGTCAGCACGGCATTCTCAAGCGATACGTGCTTTTCCAAAAGCAAGGCTCGGATGGAGTGCGCAAGCTCCTTTGCCAAAAAATCCACCGTCCTGTGCGTTCGCTCCTGCTTGATCGCGTAGATCAAGCGGTTCTGCACGGGCTCGCGCTTGCCGTGCATATAATACACCAGCTTGCAGAAGGCCTCGCACTTGTATTGCTCCATATCTCCCGTCGTGCATCGGCAAAGACGGACCGGCTTTGCACAGATCTCGCAGGGCTCGTCCTTTTGCCGCTCCCATTCCTGCATACAGGCCCTGCAAAGCGCCCTTCCCTCCAGAAAATCGGGACGGTCGAGCAAAGCGCCGCAGGCGGAGCAGGCCGGCGGAAAAAGCAGCTCGCGCATCCGCGCCCAAAGCCTCACGGGAAGTCCTCCCGAAGCCAACGCCGAAGTCCCGTGTAGCGCATCGTCTGACGGTTGTTGGCTACCATAGAGGCCAAAACCTCCTCACGTCCGACCGTAACGGCCATCATCTGCGCCCGCGTGACGGCAGTATAGAGCAGATTGCGGGAAAGAAGCATGGGCGGCGTGCTTCCCATCGGAAGGATCACGATGGGATATTCACTTCCTTGACTTTTATGAACGGTGATGGCATAGGCCATCTCCAGCTCCTCCAGGGTGTTAAAATCATAGACGACATGGCGGTCATCAAAGAGGATCTCCATGCTCTGCGAGGCCGGGTGGATGGCGGTGATCACACCGATGTCCCCGTTGAAGATGCCGTTTCCGCTGCTGCCGTCCTCCTTTTCCCAAACGAGGTCGTAGTTGTTGCGGATCTGCATCACGCGGTCGCCCTCGCGGAAGACCAGCTCTCGGAAGCGATGCTCCCGCTTTTCGGGAGAGGGCGGATTGACGGTAGCCTGCAGGATCACATTAAGATGCTCGGTTCCGTTTTCCCCCTTTCGGGAGGGACAGATGACCTGCATCCCGCTCAATGCAAGCTCCCCGTAGGTGCGCGGCAGGCGCGTTCCGTAAAGCTGTGCCACGGTGGCCGCAATCTCCGCATCGGCTTGCCTTGGCAGGAAGAAGAAATCCTTCTTCTTTTCATCCAGCCGCGGCATCTCTCCGCGGTTGATGGCATGGGCGTTGGTAACGATCAGGCTTTCCTCCGCCTGACGGAAGATCGTCGTCAAGCGTACCGTTGCGAAGCGCTCACTCTCCAAAAGATCCCGAAGAACGTTCCCCGCTCCAACGGAGGGCAGCTGATCGGCATCACCGATGATGATCACCCTTGCCCCCGGCTTCACGGCCTTGAGCAGTGCGCTCATCAGATAGACGTCCACCATAGAGGCCTCATCTATGATGATCACGTTCTCCTCCAAAAGATCATGCTCATCCCGATGGAAGTGCATTCCCCTTCCCTCCTCCCCGGAATATTCCAGGAGGCGGTGAATGGTTCTGGCCTCATGCGAGGTGGATTCGGACAGCCGTTTTGCCGCACGTCCCGTAGGGGCGCAAAGGGCGATCCGCAGATCCATGCTCTCAAAAATATGCAGAAGCGCACGCACAACGGTGGTCTTACCCGTTCCGGGACCGCCCGTCAAAAGCATCACGCCGCTATCCAGGGCCGAAACGATCGCCTGACGCTGCAACGGTGCGTACTGCACGCCGCTTTCGCGCTCCTCCTTTTGAATGAAGGAGCCGATGTTCACACTATCCATCGCGGGACAGACCTGATCCAGCAGAAGCAGCTTTTTGGCAATGTATTTTTCGTGGTCGTATAGCGTTTTTTCGTAAAGGTAGGAGATTCCGTCGAAGTTGACGGCGCGGAGCTTACCCTCCCGAAGCAGGAGCGAGATCGCCTCCTCGATGCGCTCCGGAGGACTTTCCAGAAGCTTCGACGCACTCGCCAGAACCTTCTCCCGGGGCAAGCAGACGTGTCCGTTCTGCCCCGCATTGGCGGAAAGCAGATAGAGGATGCCGCTGCAAAGACGGTCATCCGAGCTTTTCTCCAGTCCGAGCGAAAGTGCCATACGGTCCGCCTTCTCAAAGCCGATGCCGTCGATCTCCTCGCAAAGCAGATAAGGGTTTCGCTTTGCAAGATCCACCGCCTTGGAGCCCCAGCGCTTATAGATACGAACCGTGATGGCCGCGCCGAAGAATTCGCGGAAAAACATCATCGCGGAGCGAATCCCCGCCTTGTTCTGAAAATCCTCCGAGATCGCACGGGCGCGCTTGGGCGTGATACCCGAAACGTCGGTGAGCCATTCGGGATGATTTTCAATGACGTCAAAGGCTTCCTCTCCAAACAGATCCACGATGCGCTTGGCCGTCTTGGGGCCTACCCCCTTGATCGCTCCCGACGAAAGGTAGCGCAGAATGGCGGCGCGATCGGCAGGAAGCTGCTTTTCGGATTGCTCCACCTTGAATTGACGTCCGTATTTGGGATTGTGTACCCATTTCCCATAGACCTTCACCACGTCCCCCTCACCCACGTAGGGAAGAAGCCCCGTGATGGTAACGATGTCGCCATCCTCGGTTCCCAGATCGCAGATGGCATAGCCGTTTTCCTCATTGGAATAGATCACGTGCTCGATCGAGCCCGTGAGCATAATCCATCCGTTCTCATCGATCGGATCGCGCATAAAGCGATCGTCCTGCATTTTGCCATCTCCTTTCCAAGTCACATTCTTAACTGCTTGGATCCTCCTCTGCCGAGGGATCAAACAAGCACCATCTTGCGCCATACAGATCCAGAAGCTCCCGATATTCCTCCAAAAGCGCTCCATCAAGGCCGACCGTGCCGTCCATAAGGGAGAATGGGATCAAGACTGTGATCTGCTCCCTCCCGAGGCAAAAGGACGCGGATCTTGCCTCATGCAACAGCATATCCAGCATATCCGCGTCCTCTCGACTTCGGATCTCCACGGCAAGTGAGAGATTCCTTGGTTGAAATATTCGATCCAGTATCATATGCAACGCGCAACAAAAGCCAAAGGCCGCCAAAAGTGCGGCAAAGGCCTCACACAGGATCCGCAGCATTCGCACTCCCTCCCCTCGCTCCATCCTATGCTGCATAGGGGAAAGCGGTGCGCTGCCTTTTTTCTCTTTTACTTGCAGAATGCCTGCAGAGCGGGTACGAGGTCACAAGCCTCCCAAGGAGCCTGCACGTCCTCGCGTCCCATATGACCGTAAGCCGCGATCTGACAGTAGATCGGACGGCGCAGATCAAATTTCTCGATGATCGCGGCCGGACGCAGATCCACCAGCTGCAGAACCGCGCGCTCCAGAAGCACCTCATCCACGGTTGCCGTTCCAAAGGTGTCGATCATGACAGAAACCGGCTTTGCAACGCCGATGGCGTAAGCAACCTGCACCTCGCACTTCTCTGCCAGACCTGCCTTGACGATATTCTTGGCGATATACCGTGCCGCATAGCAAGCCGAGCGGTCCACCTTGGTCGGATCCTTGCCCGAGAAGGCACCGCCGCCGTGGCGTGCATATCCACCGTAGGTATCCACGATGATCTTTCGGCCTGTCAGTCCCGTATCTCCCGCAGGGCCTCCGATCACGAATCGGCCCGTGGGATTGATGTAGATCTTGGTTTCCGCATCCATCATCTCTCCGGGAACGGTAGGCAGGATCACCTCGCGGATCAGATCCTCGCGGATCTGCTCCAGTGTAACGTCTGCACTGTGCTGCGAGGAAACGACGACAGTATCCACGCGTACGGGCTTTCCTGCCTCGTCATACTCCACCGTCACCTGGGTCTTTCCGTCGGGACGGAGATAGGAAAGCGTGCCGTTCTTACGCACGTCGGTCAATCGCTTGGCCAGCTTGTGCGAAAGCGAGATCGGCAGAGGCATCAGCTCGGGGGTTTCGTTACAGGCATAGCCAAACATCAGGCCCTGGTCGCCGGCGCCGATATCCAGTCCGTCGGTGTCGCTTCCCTCCTTGGCCTCCAGGCTCTTGTCCACGCCCATAGCAATGTCGGGCGACTGTGCGTGCAGGGATGTGATGACGGCGCAGCTATCGCAGTCAAAGCCGTACTTGGCGCGATCATATCCGATTTGGCGGACCGTTTCGCGAACGATGTCCTGAATATCCACCTGCGCCTTGGTGGTAACCTCGCCCATCACACAGACAAGGCCCGTGGTGCAGAAGGTTTCGCAGGCTACGCGCGACTCGGGGTCCTGACGAAGCATCTCGTCCAGGATCGCATCGGAGATCTTGTCACTGATTTTGTCGGGATGTCCCTCGGTAACAGACTCACTGGTAAACAGTTTCTTACTCATGCTTGAAAAATTCCTCTCTGTTTCATGTCATTTTTCTAAAACATATCTTTCTCTTTTTGGCATAAGAAAACGCCCCGCAGGGACGGAGCGCCTCGGCTCTCATCTAACAGGAATTAGCACCTTACCCTCCGGCAGGTTGCTGTAACATCATCGTGCCTGTCACTACGTTACTCTTGATAAGATATATTTTATTGTTTACAGTATAACATAAAGCGCGCAAAAAAGCAAGAGCTTTTTCCAAAAACCGAAAAAAAGCGCAGAAAAAAGCCGTCTTCCGCCTTCTCTCTGCCGACCGGGAAGGCGTTTTATCGAAAATCGGGAGCAGCAAGCAAGGAATCCTCCGTGCCTCCCCAAGCGCCGCATTCCCGGTTCAAAAAAGAGGGACGTGCCGAAAATTTGCGACACGTCCATCGTTTTTTATTCTTTTTCGGCTTTCTTGCGCAAGCTGTCACAAAGATATGTAAAGCCAAAGCCGGCCCCCGCACCGCAAAGAATGCAGAGCAGATAGATCAATACGTTGACGGGCGTGAGGGTGGAAAGGATGCAGTCCTTCAGAAGCATCATCAGAGTCGTCGCCATCACAAAGCCCAGAAGCACGTGCGAGGCGATCGCATGATAGCGTTCAAACACCGTGCGCATCACGCGCGAAAGGAGCAGCAGTGTGAGCAGCATGGTCGCACCGAGCGGCAGGATCACCGAGAACTGCAGGCGGGAGATTCCCTGCGACATCGCCTCGTAGATGCCGAAGAAAAGCAACAGAGTCGAGGAGCTGAAGCCGGGAACGATAAAGCTGAGTCCCCAGATCACACCGCAGATCGCAAATCCCCAAAGAGTTTCGGGAATGGTAACCGTCCATACGCTTCCGAACAGATAGAACAGTGCCGCAATGCAAGCAAAGGAGATCACCAATGCCGCGATCGCGCCCTTTCCGCGTCCCTGCTCTCCGCTTTCGCGCCAGATGTCGGGCAGGGTGCCAAGAATGAGGCCAATGAAAACGCAAAGCACCACCGGCTCATTCCAAGCGAGCAGTGCTGCCGTAATGCCGGAAAAGCCGACGAACCCAATCGCTCCGCCAAGACCGACGAAAATCAACAACAGCCAATGCTTGCGGATCCCCTTGATTGGGGAAGAAAGCACCTCCAGAAGCGGCGTATAAATACCGAATACGTAGCAAAGCGTTCCTCCGCTCACTCCGGGTAAAATGGCACCGATCCCCACGATCAGTCCCTGCAACACCCAAAGAAGCCACCGCAATGCCTGATGCCGAGCTTGTTTCTCCATACTTGTTCTTCTCTCTTACACTTTGAATTTGCCGCATTTGCGGCCGCTTCTTCATTATACCAAAAAAAAGGACAAAAGTCAAGGGGGATCCCTCGTTTGGAATCCCCCTTGGCAAAGCGCAAATCACGATGCTTCTCACTTTCCCTTGATCAAGGGCGAAATGTGTTTGTAGATCAAAAACGTCAACACGGTGTCGATCAATCCCTTCAAAAACGTGTACGGCACGTTGAAGATCAAAAGGCAGGAGAACAGTCCGTCCACACCGGGGAAGATCGCTTGGTACTTCGCTATGATCGCTCCCAGAGGCATGAATTGCGTGTAGATTGGGTACGTGATGTAGTAATTGATGGGTAAGCTGACCAGTCCCATCGCAACCGAACCGATCAACGCTCCCAAGAAGGCCCCGCGGCGCGTCCTGCGGAAGCGGTACAAAAATCCTGCCGGAAGCACCAGGCAGCATCCCAAAAGGAAATTGGCCAGCTCTCCAACGCCTCCCGTCGTCGTCATCGTAAGATTGATCACATTCTTGATCAGGCAGACGAGAACGCCCGAAAGAGGCCCCATGCTGAAGGCGGCAATCAAGGCAGGCAGCTCCGAAAAATCCATCTTGATAAAGGACGGCATAAACGGAACGCTGAAGCTGAGCATCATCAGGATCGTGGAAATGGCCCCCAGGATCCCCGTCACAACGATCAAACGGATCCTGAGCTTGTTTTTTGCGTGATTCATAAGTTTCTCCTTTTTCGCATACAGCCGTAACAATAGCAGAAAAAGAAAAGCCCGTATTTGCATACGGGGACGGCGGGACGCAAAACGCCTCCCGCGCACATTCCTTTCCCATCCGGACTTTACCGTCGGTTTGAGAATCTCACTCAATCGGCCCGCGCGATGGCGCAGGTTCGCAGACTATACTGCCGGTATGGAATTTCACCAATCCCCAAAGATAGTATATGATTTTGGAATCGGGGAGAAGCCGCTTGGACTTCTCCCCGCAAAACGAATTTCGTTTTTGAATTAGTCGATGATCTTGGTAACGACGCCGGAACCAACGGTTCTACCACCCTCACGGATAGCGAAACGCAGACCCTCTTCGCAAGCGATGGGGGTAATC
>JAFOGE010000107.1 GCA_017386965.1 Clostridia bacterium | reverse complement strand
GTATGCGTCGATGAGTTTCAGGATACGAACCTGGCCCAGCTTCAGCTGACCGTCCTGCTCTCGGCGGGATATAAGAACCTGATGGGCGTGGGCGACGATGACCAAAGCATTTACAAGTTCCGCGGAGCGACCATTGAGAACATTCTCACCTTCGACCGCCTTTTCCCGGAGGCCAAGGTGATCAAGCTGGAGCAGAATTACCGCTCCACGCAGCGCATTCTGGACGCGGCCAACGCCGTGATCGCCAACAACGCGGGAAGGAAGGGCAAGACCCTCTGGACCGCGCAGGAGGAGGGAGCAAAGCTGAAGCTGGTGCTTTGCGACGATCAGAACGCCGAGGCGCGCGAGGTGGTGGACACGGTCAGCCGTCAGGTGGCGCAAAAGAAGGCGTCCTACCGCGATTTTGCTGTTCTGTTCCGCACGAACGCCCAATCCAACAGTCTGGAAAAGGCCTTTGCACGCTCGGCGGTGCCCTATCGGGTGCTGGGCGGAACCCGCTTCAGCGATCGCAAGGAGATCCGCGATGCCGTTGCCTATTTGCAGGTGATTGCCAATCGGGACGACAATCTTCGTCTGTGGCGGATCATCAACGAGCCCCGTCGCAAGCTGGGAGCAAAGACCCTGGATGCGATCGCCGCGATCGCAGAGGAGCAGGGATGCAGTCGCTTTTCCGTCATCGAGAACGCCGCACAATACGTTGCCCTGGAGCGCAGCCGCGCAATCCTGGAGCAGTTCGCAGGCCTGATCAACGGCCTTGCGCGGGATGCCGAGGTCATGAAGCTGGACGTTCTGTTTGACCGCATGCTGGATCTCTCGGGCTACCGTCAGATGCTGGTGGACGCAGGCCCGGAGGAGGCCGAGCGATTGGAGAATTTGGAGGAATTCAAGTCCGGTATTCTGGAATACATGCAGGAGAACGAGGAGCCGACGCTGACAGGCTTCCTGGAGGAAACGGCGCTCGTGGCCGACGTGGACCGCTATGACGAAACGGCAGACGCCGTCGTTCTGATGACGGTACACAGCGCGAAGGGTCTGGAGTTTCCCATCGTTCTGCTCCCCGGCATGGAGGAGGGGCTTTTCCCCGGCATGCAGACCGTCACGGCGGGAGAAGCCGAGCTGGAGGAGGAGCGCCGATTGGCCTACGTTGCCATCACGCGCGCCAAGCGGGAGCTTTACATTTTGCACACACGCTCGCGATTGCTCTACGGACAGACGATGTATAATCCGCTTTCCCGCTTTGTCGCGGAGATCCCCGAGTCACTTTTGGAGAAGGCCCCTCGCTCCAACGCGGAGGGAGGCTTTGGAGAGAGCCGCTACGGCGCATCCCCCTTCCGGGGCGGATTCGGAGCTGCGTGGGGAGGACAGGGAGCCGAGGCGCCCGCGTCCCAGCGCAGAACCTATTATTCCGAGCGGGAGGAATTTCCCTCTTCCGGCGTGAGCCGAGGTGTTCCGTCTTCGATGGGCGCGCGTCCTGCTTCTCGCGGATTTGGGGAGCAGATCACGGTTGGAAAGCCCCTGCAGAGCGCACCCAAGCGGAGCGCACAGGAGAAGCTTTCACCCGGAGATCGCGTTACGCACCCCACCTTTGGCGAGGGAGAGATCCTTTCCGCCAAGCCGATGGGAGCGGATATTCTCTACGAGGTCACCTTTGAGCGCGTCGGGACGAAGAAGCTGATGGCCACCTATGCCAAGCTCAAGCGCATTCCGTAACCGGCTGCGGGTACGCCTCAAGGTCTTTGCAACGTCGCACAGAGGAGGAAAAACGCATCTATGGTCGTTCAAAAGGGCAAAAAGAAGGAACTGCAGATCCCTGCCTGCGCGCCGGC
>JAFOGE010000106.1 GCA_017386965.1 Clostridia bacterium | reverse complement strand
GCCTTGGCGATCCGGTCGCAAAAAGCCACTCGGTCCTCCTCGGCCTCTTTCCCAAACAGACGGCAGGCATCCCCGAAAACCGCATCAAAATGCGACACGTCCTGTCGAATTTGCTCGTTTTTCTGCAAGGCGCGCCGAGCGGAGGTCAAAATTTCCTCCGCGGCCTCCTCCTCTGCCGCCAGCAGAATATGGCGCAGGATGCACTCGTTTTGCATCTGCGCAAACATCCCGGAGCGCACGCGCTCCCAAAGCTGCAAAAGTCCTCCGACCTCCTCGCGCAAGCGGTTCGCGGCGCTTTCAAGGGAGGTCAGAAAATGACACACCCTCCAGAAAGCGGCTCTGCGCTCCTCTGCGGACGAAAAGAAGCCCGCGCTCTGCGGCATCTGCCGCATCGCTCCCTCCACGGCGGAAAGAATGCCGCTTAAGGTATGGAGGGGAGCCGAAAGCATCCCGGAACAGGTGCGCAAGCCATCCCTTGCTCTTGCGTCCTGCTCCTCGATCCACGCACAAACGGACAGCACCTCCGTCGGCGCTTCCCGTAAGCGCTTACGCCAAAGGGATACGTTCGACTCGGTCTGTCCGTCCTGCAAATAGAATTCTGAATACGCGGTCATATGTTCTCAGACGAGCGCCGCCGCAGCGTCCTTCTGTGCTTCGTGCGCCTCCGGGAGAGCCTTTGCACCCTGCGGCACGCCAAAGCGGATCGCGTGCGGAACGACCTCCACGGTAAACTCATTCTGACGGATCAGCTCGCCGTCAAAGGAGTAGATAAAGCCCTCGGGAGCCTCTACGCGGACCTGCTTGCCGCGGCAATACTCCAGATACTTTTGGATCTTGGGATTCTCCAGATGCGTTCCCTCCGTATAGGACTGGATCAGCCCAAGGAAGGTGATGTGCGACACGGGACGTATCATGCAGATCTCCAGAAGTCCGTCGTTGTCAAGGGAACGGGGCGCGCAGCGGAAGGATCCGCCCACGTACTGTCCGTTTGCGATGGTGCAAAGCAGGATCTTTCCCTCGGAATTGATCGGTGTTCCGTCCACGGTGATGCGGCAATCGTTCTTCATCGCCTTGAAAAGGCCGACCACGATACCCGTGGTATAGGCATTTTTGCCGCCGATCAGCTTCTTGCGGCGAACGTTCATCATGGTTTGTGCCACGCAAGAATCAAAGCCAAAATGCGTAGCGTTGATGGCGTATTTGTTCCCCACGCGCATCAGATCGATCCATTCGTCCTCGGCATGGACCAGCGTGGAAAGATTCATAAAGTGCTTCTTGCCGCCGTAGTATTTCACAAAGTCGTTGCCCGATCCGGAGGGGTAAACACTTACCGAGGCTTGCTCAAAGCCAACGGCACCGTTGATAACCTCGTTGAGTGTTCCGTCGCCTCCGCAAGCGTAAAAGCGCACACGTCCTTCATTGGAGGCACAATAGTTTCGAATATACGCCGTTGCATCGCCCGGCGCTTGCGTCAGATAAATCTCGTAGTCAACAGGCTCCTCCATAGAATCCAGTGCCGTACGGATCGCCTCGTAGGAATTCGCCTTTCCGGCAGCCGGGTTGATGATGAAAATATGTTTCATATCGCGTTCCTTTCTTTTGAAGAGCAATTCGAGTCCTTCATTCTTCATTATAACATACCCTTCCCGAAAAAGCAAGAATTATTTTCATGCTCGCTAACAAACCGCGCTTTTTCACACCCGTCCGAGGGCGCAAAAAAGGGGGCGAGCCGAATGCCCTGCGCATTTCAAGCAACGCCCCTTATAAAGATTCCCGGTCAATCTCCTCACGGATCCTTTGATTGTGCTTTGGAAAAAGCCAACGCACCAGAAACAGGCAAATGGAAAGCGTGACCAGCTTTTCCGGCGAGATGGGAAGCCAAAGAAAGGCCAGGTAGGCCGATGCAACCCCTGTCATCCACACATTCTGAAGCAGAAGACCCAATCCAAGTAAAACGTAGGACCAGCCGTTGGTGATCATCCACGCGATCCCGAAGCATGCGAGAAAGCGCCAATTCAAGATCAGCCTTCCCCAAAGCTTCAGCTTTTTCTTCCAGGATTCCTTGATCCGAATCTTCATCACATCTCGCCCCCCTTTCGCATTCGACCTTTTTGCACCTACTGTCTACCATTATAGCCGTTCTTTTTTCTGAAATGGTTACAAAATCGTGCACAATTTCTGAATTTTCTTCTGTATGAAAAAACGCAGGACGCCCCAAGAAAGGGACGCCCCGCATGTATGGTTGAGCAAAATGCTCTTGTTTTTTCTTAGCCAAGCTTTGCCTGGTTGACCTTGATACCGGGGCCCATCGTGGAAGCCACAACGCAGCTCTTAATATACTGACCCTTTGTAGCGGCCGGCTTTGCCTTGATGATTGCGGAAAGAAGCGTATCAAAGTTCTCCTTGATCTTCTCCTCGCCGAAGGAAGCCTTGCCGATGGGGCAGTGGATGATGTTGGTCTTGTCCAGACGGTACTCGATCTTACCGGCCTTTGCCTCGGTAACAGCGCGAGCAACGTCGGGAGTTACGGTTCCTGCCTTGGGAGAAGGCATCAAGCCCTTCGGGCCGAGAACCTTACCCAGACGGCCGATAACAGCCATCATATCGGGGGTTGCGATCACAACGTCGAACTCGAACCAGTTCTCCTTCTGGATCTTCTCTGCATACTCTGCACCGCCAACGTAATCAGCGCCTGCGTCCAGAGCCTTCTGAACATTGTCGCCCTTGGCGAATACGAGCGTTCTTACGGTCTTACCGGTTCCGTTGGGAAGAACAACGGCACCGCGAACCTGCTGGTCTGCGTGACGGGAGTCAACGCCCAGACGAACGTGAACCTCAATGGTTTCGTCAAACTTTGCCTTGGAGGTCTGGCAAACGAGTGCCATTGCCTCTGCGGGATCGTACAGCTTGGACTTTTCGAGCAGCTTTGCGCTGTCTGCATACTTCTTACCAAATTTAGCCATTTTCGTTACCCTCCTTACTCTTCGACGGTAACGCCCATGGAGCGAGCGGTTCCGGCGACCATGCTCATAGCAGCCTCAATGCTGCCGGCATTCAGATCCTTCATCTTGGTCTCGGCGATG